>JBMYJC010000084.1:0-7257 GCA_049594055.1 Luteibaculum sp.
AAAATTTCAGCATCATCAGAAAAGTAATTCCCCTTATCAAGAGCCTTTATTAACTCATTAGAAACCTTAGCACTTTTATCAACCTTAAATAGTACTTGAACTTTATTATTGTTAACTACACAAGTAATTTGTTGTTTCCTGTAAATGGTAGTTTTACCTACCTTTTCTTCTTTAAATCCTGTTTCTTTTACTTCCACGCCGTTAAATTAAGTGGCAAAGGTGCAAAAGCAGGTCGAAATAAAGTAACGGGACTTGGCTTTAATGTTATTTTCGTGCATCAATTGTGGATTTGGTTTACGAAATATCCAAGGAGGAGTTAAAAGACTTCGAGGTTAAAGGCTACGAAGGGGAAATTATTATTGTAGAAGACCGTGCTGAGATTGCTGCAGTAATAGATGAGCTTCGCCATGAAGATTTTATTGGTTTTGACACCGAGTCGAAACCACAATTTGTAAAGGGTAAACCTAACAGTATGGCTCTCCTTCAGTTTGCTGGTGCTCGTAGCGTCTACTTAATTCGTGTAAATAAAACAGGCTTTCCACCAGAACTAATTCGATTCTTTAACCGCTACCCCGGAGAATTTGTGGGAATTGGTTTGGATGACGATTGGAGGGAAATCCGCAAGAAGGGAATTGACGTTCAACCCAAAAACCCGGTTGACCTGAATGTACTAGCCAAGCAAAAAGGATTTATTAGCATAGGCGCCAAAAAACTCTGTGCCCTTCTTCTAGGCTTTACTATATCTAAAGGTCAGCAAACCAGCAATTGGGAGACCAATGAACTGAGTGATGCCCAGATAAAATATGCTGCAACCGATGCCTGGATTTGCAGAGACCTCTATTTAAAAATATCTGCCCTGTGAGTGCTTTTAAAGAATTAGGTGTGAAAGCCCAATTTGTAAGGGCTTTGGAGGATCTAAACATACAGCATCCTAGCGAAATCCAGGAAAAAGCCATAAAGCCTATTTTGGCGGGCCAAGAAATCATTGCCACAGCGCCAACAGGATCTGGAAAAACCGCTGCCTACCTCCTACCCACTTTGCAATTACTCAAGGGAACCAAGGCGGGTAACCCGAGAGTACTAATCGTTGTGCCCACGAAAGAATTAGCCCAACAAGTTGAGCGCATGGGCCATGAGCTCTGCATGTACAGCGACATCAAAATTGGTGCGCTTATTGGTGGAGTGGGTAAAAACATCCAGCGTGCACTGCTACAGCAAGGTTTGGATGTTATAGTAGGAACGCCTGGAAGATTTATGGATTTGTACCTGGAAGGCTTAATTCCATTAAAGAAAATAGAATTCCTAATCCTGGATGAGGCGGACCGGCTGATGGAAATGGGTTTTTTAAACCAGCTTCACAGCATTTTAGAGGTTATTCCCAGAAAGGCTCGCAAACTGTTATTCTCAGCTACCTTCCCAGATCGGTTACAAAATTTGGTGGATGATTTTATGGAGTTCCCCTTGCGCATTGAAGTAAGCAAACAGGAAAAACCAGTAGAGAGTATTACCCAGATAAAAGTTCCGCTTCTAAACCGTCTTACCAAGCTTTCCTACTTGGAAGAATTGCTTAAAAAAGAGGAACTTGAACGGGTTATTGTGTTTACCCGAACCAAAGATGCGGCAACCCAGACCTACAAATATTTAACTCGAAAATTGGGGAATAACATAGGGGTCCTGCACGCTAACAAAGGTCAGCATACGCGCAGCAATACCTACGAAGCTTTCAGAAATGGTGAGTTGCGAGTTTTGGTAACAACCGATGTAAGTGCCCGCGGTGTGGATATTCCTTTGGTTAGTCACGTGATCAATTTTGATGTGCCGCTGATCCGCGAAGAATATGTGCACCGAATAGGAAGAACCGCAAGAGCTGGAGCATCTGGGGTGGCAATGACCTTTTATACGGAGAGCGAACAATTCCAAATTGAAAGACTGGAAAATTACACCGAGCAGACCATGGAATTGGTAGAAGCGAAAGTTGAGCCAAGGGAATTCTTACCAGGCGAGGAGAAGGAGATTAGACGTAAGATGGATCTGCACCGGCAAAAGGTGGACCCCAGTTACAAAGGGGCCTTCCACGAGAAGAAAAAGAAGATTTTTGCTCCCAAAAAACTGGGCGGCTCCAATTCTAATCGATAATCTGCACTTGGAGGGTGCAAGCTTTATTGCTGTAGCGATAAACTGCTTTTTGTTGAGCAAAATTTTCGTCTACCACCCACTCAAATAGGTAAGAATCTTTACCGCGTTCTAGCGGATTGAGTTTTTCCCCATAAACCGAAAAACAATAATCTAACAGGAAACCACAGGGTCGTTTTCCAGAAACCGACAAAACGGTTTTACTGTGTCTATCCCCTGTTCGATAAACTTCCAAGACCTCGATATCAAATTCTGGAAAGGATGCGTAAGGGAATTTAAGTTGCCCAAATTGCTCTATATCCTCACTGGGTGCTAGAGTTTTCCATGGTTTCCCAGGAGTTAGCGCCCGCACGCTTTTGAAGTAGACAACATCTTCCACTAAGCCAATTCCAGCTTGCTTTACAATGATTTGAGCTGAAAGTGGAGATTGTAAGTAGCAGCCAAAAAGGAAGAGCGTAAATAAGAATAAAATAATTCTAGGCATTCCCTTCAGCAGACTGAGTTTCCGCCTCTTTGTTTGCATCCGCTTCTGCTAATTCTTTTATCCTGGCACGCATAGATTTGTTGATGTAATCAACTTGCTCCTGCATTTTTTCAATTGCATTGTGCGTTGCGGCAATCTTCTTTTTAGCCTCTTCTAACAGTGGGTTTTTACTATTCTTAGCATTCCCAAAAAAGGCCATGTTATTCTCGTACTGGATAGCCTGCTTTTTAAATTCCTCCATTTTTTCCTGGATGAATCTCCGCTCCTTTTTTAGGGCGGCCTCAAAGTTGTCCTCACTCAACAAAGCCGAAATTCTGGAAGTAAACTTGCTGTGCTCCAGCTCATTCTTATCTACTCCAGCTTCTTCCAATTTTGCATCAAAGGCCTTTTGAAAAGCATCGTTTATCTCACTAATGTTTTCTCTGGGTACTTTCCCAATCCCAACCCAGCGGTTGTAGAATTTTTTCAGCTCCTTAACCGCCTCTGGTTTATCACTAGGTGCTTTGTATTGCTCCAGCTCCTTAACCAGAGTCTGCTTTTCCTGTAAATTCTGTTCAAAAGCCTCGCTTAACTTCTTATGGCTATTCTCTTTAGCTTGAAAAAAGCCATCACAAGCCGCTCTAAATCTTTTCCAAAGTTTTTGCTCTTGTGCTTGCGGGGCGGGGCCAATTTTTTTCCAGCGCTTCTGTAGATCAATGATCTTCTTAGTCGCTTCTTTCCAATCGGTACTTTGCGCAAAAACCTCTGCTTTATCGCAAAGCTCTTCCTTCTGGTTTTGGTTGAGGGTTAATTCTTTTTTGTAATCCTGGTAAAATTCCCCTTTGGCGTTAAAAAACTCATCGCAAACCGCTCTGAATTCTTTCCACACCTGCTCGTTGTCTTTTCTTGGACCAAAGCCAATCTCCTTCCAGGCTTTCTGTAATTCGATAATCTTATCCGTAGCCTCATTCCAAGCTTTAGCAGAATCGGGTTTTTGGGCCACTATCTCCTCCGCTTGCTTTAAGATCTCCCTCTTCTTTTCGATGTTTTGCAACATCAATTCCTTGCGCTCCTGGCGTTTAGCTTTTATTAATTCATAAGCATTATCCAGCGCAGCAGTAAATTTTTCTTTTAGTGCCTCAAAATCCTCTTTGGGAACCGGACCCACATCGTACCACTCTTGCTGAAGCTGCTTAACATTCTCCTCCATGTTTGGAGTGTCTGCCTTGGCTAAAACTTCCAGTTTAGCAACGATTTCTTGCTTGTGCTCAAGGTTTTTCTTTAGGTCGAAAACCTTTAAATCTCTGTAAATATTAATGTGGTAATAAAAGGAATCTACAGCGCTCATGTATGCATTCTGGATATCCTTGTGCTTATCTCCTGGAACCCGACCTATTTCCTTCCATTGTTCTTGCAACTCTTTAAATGCAGAAAATGCTTTTCCAATGTTCTCTTCCTCACGGGCAAGGATGGAAACTTTGTTAATTATCTCTTCCTTCTTTTGAAGGTTCTCTTTCTCTTGGGCCGCTCTGCGCTCTGCAAAAGCTTTGCGCTTTTCTTTAAAATCCGCCTTCAGGTTCTCAAACTGTACTTCTTCTTCCGTTTTAACTGGAGAGAAATCCTCGCGCTTATTCTCTGGATCCTGCAGAAATTCGTTTAGTGCCTCCTGGTGCTTGGCATGGAAAAGCATTTCCAAATCTTCCACTACCTGCTTTCCTTCGGTAATAATTTCTTTGTTGAACTCTTGTTTCAAAAGTTCTGATAGACGGGCTAAAAGCTCTTGCATTACTTGGATTTGTTATCCGTTATTTTGCTGCAAATGTAGGTTTTCTAGTCTAATGAATGCTAGGCTTTAAAGCCCTTTAATATACCTTTTAGGATATGCGGCTTATTTGTGATTATTCCATCTACCCCTAATTCAATCAACTTGGCCATTTCATTTGGATCATCAATGGTCCAACAGAAAACCTTTTTACCCTCTTCGTGAATTTTTTCTACCGTTTTCCGATCAATCCATTTTGAATTTGGATTAACCGCCTGGTACTTTTTAAAGCGGAAGATGTTTCCCAGCTTGGGCAAGCGATCGCTGTAAAACGGTAGCTTACGATTAAAATAGTTTACCAGCAGATTGACTTCCACCTCCGGGTTTTCACGCTGGATAGACATGAGGAGATTGGGGTTAAAAGATTGAATTATCACGCGATCCTCCGCTTGGTATTTATCAATCAATTCTAATATCCTTCTGGCAAACAAGGGTTGAGAAAATGTAGAACCTTTTAATTCCACTAAGAGCTTAGCACTTGGTAAAACCTTTCTAAACACCTCATTGAGCGAGGGCACCGGCTCTCCCTTAAAATCTGAATGAAACCAAGAACCGGCATCTAGCTTTTTTAGGGTTTTGTATGTGTATGAAACCAGGGAGCCTCGGCCATTAGTGGTTCTGTTTACCCGCGAGTCATGCATTAAAACCGGGATATTATCTATAGTTAGCCTTACATCCACTTCTATAAAGTCTACCCCAATCTCCAGGGCCTGGCTTATAGCGGCTAGGGTATTCTCAGGAGCCAAAAATGATGCTCCGCGGTGTGCAATTATTGCAGTCAAATGCTAGAGATTTGGTAACAAGTGTTTCTCCATTTCGGAAGTCACCCTTACCGGTTTACCCGTGGAAGAATCGATTAAAACAAAGGTCACATCAGCATTAAAAACCTCTTTTTCGCTACCCTTTAAGGTTCCTATTTGGGTAAATACCCAACTGGTATTTCCTTTTTTGGATGGAAAGGTTTTTATCACCAAAACATCACCCTGGGTAGCTGGATACTTATAATTGATGTTGATATTAACGACAACAAAAGCAAGGTTTTCGGCATCAAAAAACCGCAGTGCTTCCACGGAATCCAAATAGTCCCAACGCGCTTCTTCCATTAATTCCAGATAGCGGGCATTATTTACATGCCGATACGCATCCAGGTGATATCCTCTAATTTTTATCTCGGTAAGCGTATATTCTTGTGTCATAAATTTTCTTGGATGCCCGCAAAATAGTCATCTAAAATCTCCTCTACACCAATTCCATAATATTGATGGATTAATTGATTTTTGGCGTACAACATTTGAAGGATGCCTGTAATGGTACCCCAAAGTATGAGTGCTTGTTTTAAGGGATGCAACTTACTGTTTACTGTTCCATCCTCCTGCCCTCTTTTTACACAGGAGGCCAATAGTTCCAAAACCTGGTTACCCGCTATCATACTTTTAAGCGATTCGGATTCCACATTATCAAGGCCAACTGTATCGTTCTCATAATGTAAAATGGCATCAAAATAACCCGGGTATTCCTTAGAAAACTTCACGTAAGCTCTACCTGCTTCTACTATTTGCTCCTTCCCTGTTTGGGTTTCGGGCTTCACATAGTTATTTAGCAAAGAGTGCAGGGTTTCAAAAGCTCTTCTAAGGATAGCGCGATACAGGGCATTTTTATTCTTAAAGTACAGGTACAGCGTACCCTTGCTAACGTTGGCTTCTTGTGCTACAGCATCCATGGATGCCGAACTCAAGCCATTCTTAAAAAACACTTTTTCAGCAGCAGCAAGAATCTCTGATTTACGGATAGCTTTTTCCTTACTTTTTCTAGGTGAACTTGTCATGACCAGAGCGCTTAATGGATAGATAATGTTATTGCAAGGCGCAATATAATAGCAATCGCTTAATTTGCGGGCTTTCCACCCAGGGCAACTAAATTTAGCTTCCTTTCACGATTAATTTTCTTAGCAATTATACTTTTTGCTTTACCTTAGTTGCCGTTAAAGTAAAATTACTACGAAACATAAAACCATGGGAAGAAAACCAATTGCTAAAAAAAGGAGCCGCAACGAGGCCAAGAGAGAAAAATGGATTAACGAATGCATCGTGCATTTCGAAAAAACAGGTATTCGCAACATTACCATGGATGATGTAGCACAACTGCTAAACATCTCTAAAGCAACCATTTACAACCACTTTAAGAGCAAGGATGAAATGGTGCAAACCGCTGTTGCAATGCTTTTAAATAAAGTACGCAAGTACGAGGAATTCCTTACCGACCAGGAAACCCCGTTCATTAAGCGCTACTACGTTGCTATGAAGTATTATGCCGAGCAACTTACCAGCATCTCTCCTAGACTGGTTAAAGACGTCCGCGATACTTATCCTGAAATGTGGGATTATGTTGAAATGTTCAGAAACCAATTTGCCTTTGTTATAGGGAAGTACTATGAGGAAGGAATTGAAAAAGGCTATTTCAAGAAGTTTGATGTGGATGTAATGGTTGGAACAGACCGTTGGTTTCTGGATGCTTTGCTAACTACCAGCTACCTGAAAGATCACAACATTACCTTAGAACGCGCTTTTGACGAGTTCTTCAAAATAAAATTTGATGGTATTATCCACACAGTTATAGCCGATTGTAAGATGTAAACAGCATTTGAAATTCTTTGAATGCCACCTATGTATAAAAGGATTAGCGTAGTACGTTAATCCTTTTATTTTTGGGGCGATTTAAATCAGAAAAAATGATCAAAAATTTAGCTCATAAAAAGAATGGTTGATCAGAAAAGCTTTTGATCAGAATTTTTCTCGATCACAAAAATCAAGAAAAATTGATCAAAAAAGTTTTGGATCAA
>JBMYJC010000085.1:0-7241 GCA_049594055.1 Luteibaculum sp.
CAGGATAGCCTGGTAGAAATCTCGCCAGGCCAACTCAGAAAGAAAAGTGTCATCCTCCGCCTTGGCCGCCTTCCTAGCCACATTCCTTATACTTACCTTTCCAAAACGCAAATAGACAGAAAGCTTGCTCGTACCGCGTATGGCAGGGTAATCCCGTTTTTCTGGGTATTCCGCCAACATTTCATCGGATAGCTTGGCCTCTGGTAAATTGACTTTCACATATTCAAATCCTACATCGCTGAGATCCGGTAGATTGAAGTTTGATTTAGCGAGCTTATTCGCTACTTCTTTAAAGGGAAATTTTTGCTTCAAAACCCCCTGTTTTTCTAACTCTTCCTTCCAGGTATTAAAATATGGTGTGTACACTACATAAGGATCGCCATCCTGCTTGAGCACCTCGTTTTTTTCCAATAACACATGATCTTTGTGAAGCACAAAATGAATGTCCCGTTTTGCCAGTATATCTTCAACTCTCTTGTCTCGCTTAGTAGCATAAGGCTCGTAATCTGTGTTGGTGTATACAGCCTTTAAACTGGGGAAGTCCTTTAGAATGGTCTCTTCAAAAAGAGAAACAGGATCTCCATAATATACTTTTAGGGAAGAATTTTGCTCTTGCAACTCTTCCTGTATGTCGGCACAAAAATCATGGATGACGCTTAACCTTTTATCCCTTTTATCATCCAGTTTATTGAGAATCTGCGTATCAAAAATGAAAATGGGCTGTACAGCAATAAATTTTTTTAGGGCTTGATATAGCCCGGTGTTGTCCTCTGTCCTGAGGTCTCTTCGGAACCAAAAAAGGCAATCTACCGAACTCATAACACCTTGTTCTGCTCCAAGTGTTCTAGAACTCGTGGCATGGATATGCCAAACCAGGTTGTATAATCGCTGGGGTTTTTTTCCAAATCAACTAGTAATTCGGAGATGGATATGAACTTCCAATCGCAGGCTTCATGCGGGTTTAGTAAAGGTTCTCCATTAAATAATCCAAAGTAAACATGATCCAGTTCGTGCTCACTCAGTCCATTATCGTAGGCCGATTGGTAATAAAAAGAAAATTTGTGCTTAAGACTTAGGCCGTGTATCCCCATTTCTTCAGTTAGCCTTCTGTGTGCAGCTTCTTCCAGGTCTTCACCTGGCCTTGGATGGCTGCAACACGCATTGGTCCACAAACCTGCTGAGTGATATTTGTCTAATGCTCTTTTCTGTATAAGCATTTCTCCCTGACTGTTAAACAAGAAAACCGAAAAGGCCCGATGCAAAAGTCCTTTTTCATGGGCCTCCATTTTTTCCATCACCCCCAATTCCCTGTCCTGCTGGTCTACTAAAACAACCCAATCTACCGCTTGCTTTTCCTGCATTAAATAAAATTTAATTGGTGTTTTACGTAAGATGAAACAAACAGGGCGTACTTCCTTTGGTTAGAAACCCGAATTCTTGATTTTAGAATCTTATGGAAAGGCGTCTTCCTAATTTTCTTGAATAGCCTGTAGTAATAAATGTAGGCCATGTAAACTCCAAACCTGGCATTCTTGGGGAGTTGGATTATCCCCTCGTAACCGTGTTTAAAATCCTTCTCAATGTCGTCTACTATAATTTTAACCGAGTCCTTGGTTACATTATCCAGGTCTAAGCCAGGAAAATAAACACGCCCTAAGGCCTTGTAATCTGTGCTGAGATCTCTTAAAAAATTTATTTTTTGAAAGGCCGATCCCAATGACATGGCATTGGGACGCAGACGTTCGTATTCCTTCTTATTTCCCTTTACAAATACTTGTAAACACATCAGCCCTACAACCTCGGCAGAACCCAGTATATAAGCTTCGTACTCTTCCTGGCTGTACTCTCTTTTCTCTAGGTCCATTTCCATGGAATTAAAAAAGGTTTCCACGAGGTCAAGGTCAATACCGTATCGGTTTACCGTGTGTTGAAAGCTATTGAGGATGGGATTTAAGCTTATTTTCTCAGCAATTGCCAGGTAAGTATCTTGCTTAAAGCGTTTTAGTAAAGTGGGTTTATCGTAATCGTGAAAGCTGTCTACAATCTCATCTGCAAAGCGCACAAAGCCATAAACTGCATAAATGGCATCTCTGATTTCTTTTGCCAAGAAGCTAATTCCAAGCGAAAAGCTGGTGCTGTACAGATTGGTGGTCAGCTTGCTAGATTTGGCAGATACCTTATCGTAAAGATGCTTCATACTGTGGAATTCGTTTCTTAATTAACCTGGCAACTATTTCCCCTGAAATTAATGAAGGCGGAACTCCTGGCCCAGGAACCGACAGTTGACCGCAATAAAACAGGTTAGGCAATTTTTTGTTTACCAACTTGGGCTTCAAAATAGCGGTTTGCTTTAAGGTATTTGCCATTCCATAAGCATTTCCTTTAAAAGCATTGTAATCCTGCATAAAGTCGCTAACCGCATAAGACTTAAACTCTTGAACATACGGAGCTATGTTTTGTCCGGTTCTCTGTTGCACCCGCTTTACGAGCGTTTCAAAGTATTTTAGGCGGATGGATTCTGAATCTGATGCCAAACCTGGTGCAAGCGGAATTAGAAAAAACAGGTTCTCCCCATTTTCTGGAGCAACCGTTGGGTCTGTCTTTGAGGTTAAGGATAAATAAAACAATGGATCAGATGGCCACTTTGGACGATCATAAATCTCGTAGGCATGTTGATTAAAAGAGCTGTCGAAAAACAAGTTGTGGTGCAGCAGACCATCCAGCTTTTTGTTTAATCCTACATAAAAAAGCAGAGAACTTGGGGCCATGGTTCGGGTTTGCCAGTACTGCTCATCGTAATTCCGGTACTTTTTTTCCAGCAGCGCAGATTCTACATGGTGATAATCTGCAGCGGCTAACACCGCATCGGCATCCATCTCTGATCCATCTTCGAGGGTGATTCCCTTGGCCAGGTCATCCTCTACCCGAATTTGTTTTACGTTGGCATTCAACACAAACTCAACCCCAAGAGATTTGGCTAACTGGGTCATTCCCTCTACAATCTTATACATTCCTCCTTCCGGATACCAGGTTCCCAATTTCAAATCTGCATAGTTCATCAAACTGTACAGGGCAGGTGTATCTTCTGGTTTCGCGCCCAGGAAAAGCACGGGAAACTCCAGTAACTGGATTATCTTGGGATGGCTAAAGTACTTGCGAACCAGCTTAGAGAAGGAAGAAAAAATATCCAACTTTAAACCGCCCTTAATTACATCCCATTTGCCAAACTCCAGAATACTTAATCCGGGTTTGTATACCATGTCTGACATCCCGATTTTATACTTCGTTTCGGCATCCTTTAAAAATGCCTGAAGTTTTGCGCTAGAACCCGGCTCGTATGTCTCCAGCAGATTGCCCAACTCCGAAACACTGGCTGGAATATCCCAAAATTGGCTGTCCTTATAATAAATCCGGTAGGATGGATCTAAGCGAAGGAGTTTGTAATAGTCTGAAACCTGCTTGTTGAAAGAGCCAAAAAAACGGTCAAAAACGTCAGGCATCCAATACCAGCTAGGGCCCATATCAAAGGTAAATTCCCCCAGTTTGAGTTTTCTTGCCCTTCCTCCTGTTTGATTATGCTTTTCTACCACGGTTACCTTATAACCTTCTTTTGCTAAAAAACACGCGGCAGATAACCCGGAAAATCCCGCTCCTATTACAATGATCTTTTTCAATGCTAAATAATTTCTAAAACACTTGAGGGAGTGGTATGTTTATTTCTGGCCTGTATATTCGTTTATTCTTGAATAAATAATGGCCTTAATTAAGGAAAAAATCCGCGCTTTGCCCCAAAAACCTGGGGTTTACCAATTTTTAGATATTGAAGGCACCATTATTTATGTTGGTAAAGCCAAGAACCTAAAAAAACGCGTTTCCTCTTATTTCTCCAAGACGCATAAATACGGCAAATTGGTTAGGCTGGTTTCCAAAGCAGTGGATGTAAAATTCATCGTAGTAGATTCTGAAACCGATGCGCTACTCTTAGAAAACAACCTGATTAAAAAATACCAGCCACGTTATAACGTAGCCTTAAAAGACGATAAATCCTATCCCTGGATTTGTGTTAAAAACGAACGTTTTCCCCGCGTTTTTTCCACCCGAAATCCCAGCAAAGATGGCTCGCAATACTTTGGGCCTTTTGCCTCGGTACGCTCTATGAAAACCCTTCTGGAAATAATCCGCGAGATTTTTAAGGTTCGCACATGCAATTATGTACTCAGTGAAGAAAATGTAGCCAGTGGAAAGTACCGTGTTTGCCTGGAATATCACCTTGGTAATTGTTACGGGCCATGCGAAGGCAAACAAAGCGAAAAGGATTACAACAATAACCTGGAAGAAATAATCTCCCTCATTAAGGGCAACCTCGGCCAGGTTACTCAGCATTTAAAGGAACGAATTGCAGATCACGCAGCGAACCTGGAATTTGAGCAAGCGGCCTCCTTAAAGGATAAATTGGACCGCCTGGAAAAATACCAGGCCAAGAGTACTGTGGTTAGCAGAAGCATTAACGACATTGATGTTTTTGCCATCATATCGGACAATAGAACAGCCTATGTAAATTTCTTTAAAGTGAATAGCGGAGCAATTGTCCAAAGCTTTACCCTGGAAATAAACAAAAGGCTGGATGAAAGCGATGAAGAGCTTTTAGAGGTTGGAATAGTTGAGTTGAGGGAACGATTTAAGAGCACTAGTAAAGAAATCGTTCTTCCCTTTGAGACGGAATATAGTTTCCAGGATTTAAAACTGGTTGTGCCCCAACGTGGAGACAAAAAAAAGCTTTTGGAACTCTGTTTCCGAAATGCCAAGTTTTACATGCAAGACAAGCACCGTCAGGAGAAGATCAGCAATCCAGAAAAGCATACCGAACGCATTCTAAAACAATTGCAAAAGGATCTGAGCTTAAAAGAGTTACCTCAACACATCGAGTGTTTCGACAACTCCAATTTGCAGGGAAGTAATCCGGTTGCTGCCTGTGTGGTATTTAAAAATGCCAAACCCTCCAAGAGAGATTATCGGCATTTTAACATCAAAACAGTGGAAGGGCCCAATGATTTTGCCTCGATGGAGGAGGCTGTATACCGCAGGTATAGCCGATTGATTTCTGAGGGGGAAGATCTACCTCAACTCATAGTTATTGACGGGGGAAAAGGGCAGCTCTCTAGTGCGGTAAAATCTTTAAGCCAACTGGGCTTAATGGGAAAAATTGCCATTGTTGGCATTGCCAAGCGATTGGAAGAAATATTTTTCCCCGGTGACCAGATTCCCATTTACATTGATAAAAAATCTGAAAGCCTAAAACTAATTCAGTACTTACGCAATGAGGCACATCGTTTTGGGATTGGACACCACCGCAACCGAAGAAGCAAAGCCGCTTTGCAAAATCAATTAACTGATATTCCGGGAATTGGCCTCGCTACAGCAAAAAAATTGTACGCCCGCTTTGGGGGTATCTCGCAGATTAAATCGGCAACAGAAGAAGAATTACTTGAGGTTATTCCTAAGAATAGAGTGACTGCGCTAAGAAAGTTTCTCAATTCATCCTGATGAATTGAGATTAGCGCTCTGTTAAATTGGAAAAACTATAGACAAAACCGTAACATAAAGAAAAACTTAACGTAGGTGTCAAGAGAAAATAGTGCTTCCCGATCTTAATTAAGTTGACTGCACTATAACCCTCCTTGGTTAAGTAAACGACCTTTATGCAAACCTCGCAATGCCCCGGGCGCTAAGCACCGGGGTTTTTTTATGGCTGTTGGGGAAGGCTGTGCTCCCTGCCTTTATTCTGTTCCTTTAACCAGTCCATCAGGGGTTGGAAGTAGTTGAGCATAGCCTTGGCGTTTAACTCTTCGCCCGTACTTTCCTTAAGTAAAGCTCTCCAATCTCCCAAGGCTCCCTGTTTTAAGATTCCGTTTAGGAAGTCGCCAACCTCCTTATTTCCGTAGTAGTTGGTAGCCGTTGGATCTTGTCCTAAAATATCTGTTGCTATATGCTTGTGAAGTTGGAATAGAAGTACGTATGACAGGGCGTAATCATAGTATTGGGCTGGATCGTCATTGATGTGTGTTTTAGTGGCTGCATCGCAGAATTCTTCTCCGCGCTTTTCTGGAGCCTCAATTCCCTGATATTTATTTACCAATTTCCACCAGGTTTCATTGTACCGGTTTTCTGGTATTCTTTCCATGTACAGTGCTTTTTCGAACTGCGTCATGGTACCAGCAGAGAAGGGAATAAACACCACAAAATTTAATGCTTCCTTAAGCAGCGACTGAATTTTATCGGTATTTGCTTCAGGGGCAATCAATCCTTGCCCTTTTAAATAAGGTTCCTGCATGGAGGCCAATCCAATCAATGAACCAACGGCTTCGTGATAAGCGCGGTTTGCCCCTTCTCTTAGCAATGGAGGAACACTGTCGTTGGTGTAAGCCATAAAGTAATACACGTGTCCAAGCTCGTGGTGTACCGTTTCCCACCAAGATGAATTTGCCTCTACCGACATAAGGCTCCTTACATCATGCTTAAGATCCATGTGCCAGGCAGAGGCATGTGTGTTTTTCTTTACCGATGAATCGGAGGGAAAAGGATATAGACTGCTTTTGCTATAAAAACTCTCAGGAAGAGCCTCAAAGCCAAGAGAGCGATAGAAATCCTCACCCTTTTTAATTATCCATTCCGCCTCTTTGTCTTGAAGAGCCAGATCTAAATTCAAACCTTCCACCTCTATCATGGCGCTCCAATCCTGTCCCCAGCGGTTAGGTAACCAATGGGCTGGAATCATTTGAGGGACTTCATTTACCCCGTATTTTTTGGCTAGCTCATAACGAGCGAAAGTGTGCAGCTCCCTGTACAAAGGCCAGACGTCTTTTATAAGCTGATCGGTAAGGTTTATCATTTCCTCCGTGCTCATTCCGTAGTCGCTAACCTGGTAGTGGAAATAGTTGTTGTAACCCAGGTCCTCAACGGTTGCATTTCTTAGCTTTTGCAAATTTGCAAGGCCCGATTTTAGTTCTTTCCCTACTTCTTTAGAGGCTCTCCAAACCTGTAAACGCTCTTCTAAATCATTACTAGAGCTTAGGCGATTATCCAGGAAATTGGGGCTAACAGAATCTCCATCCACCATAAACTGGTATCCATACAATTTGGTGGTTTGCTCGGTCTCTGCAGCGATTCTCTTGCTCACTAAATCGGCTACCGTTTGAGGGTTGTTGGCCGCCTGATATAAGATTCTTTCTAGCTGTTTAACC
>JBMYJC010000086.1:0-7220 GCA_049594055.1 Luteibaculum sp.
GATTAATCCAGACTTTACGCCAATAAAAAAGGCGACTCATTTAAGAACCGCCTTTTTTTGGTAGCGAGAGAGAGACTTGAACTCTCGACCTCAGGATTATGAATCCTGCGCTCTAACCAGCTGAGCTACCTCGCCATTTTGGAGCGGCAAAGGTACTTTTTTTTCCAATCCAACAAAAAATTGAACCGGCTTTAATCGCTTTTTTCTGCTTGTTCAGGTACTTCTTTTTTCTATATTTAGCGCCATTATTTTTGAGTTTACAGTTCTATGGAAAAAATTGAAATGGAGTTTATGGTCCGGAGTTCTACTCCAGTGCTTTACGATATGCTTAGCACTCCCTCCGGATTATCAGAGTGGTTCGCGGATGATGTAAACATTAAGGACGATATCTACACTTTTATTTGGGACAATAGCGAAGAGCAAGCCCAGCTTTTAAAAAAGAAAAAAGGAGAATACATACGCTTTCATTGGGTAGATCACGAAGAGGATGATACCTACTTTGAAATGCGCATAAAAACCGACCCGATGACCGGTGAGGTAGCGGTTATTGTTACCGATTTTGCAGACGAAGAAGACGTGGAAGAAACCCGCGAACTTTGGGAAAGCCAAATCTCCGATTTAGCTCATCGATTAGGCGGCTAATCCACTTTAAAAAACAATGTAATTTTGGGCACCTTATTCAGGTGCCTTTTTTATGCCACAATACGTATCCAGCAATTTTACCATAGGAATTTTAGGGGGAGGCCAATTGGGTCGAATGTTAATTCAATCGGCTATTAGCTTCGATCTTCGTATTCATATCTTAGATCCCAACCCAGAAGCCCCCTCTGCGCATTTTGCCCACAGCTTTACTTGTGGAGCCTTTACAGATTACGATACCGTCCTCAACTTTGGTAAAGACTGTGATCTCATTACTGTTGAGATTGAGAGTGTTAATACCGATGCCCTCAGAGCATTAAAACAACAAGGAAAAAAGTTACACCCAGACCCGGATGTTCTGGACTTGATAAGAGATAAAGGTTTGCAAAAGCAGTTTTATCGGGAGAAAAAACTAGCCACAGCTCCTTTTGTGCTCATGGAAAATGAGCAGGAAATACGGGATGCTATCACCCAAAGCAAACTCGCCTTTCCCTTTGTTCAAAAAATGAGAAAGGGTGGATATGATGGAAAAGGTGTAGCAGTAATTCGATCGGAAGCAGACTTAAAAACAAAACTTTTGCCAGGGCCTTCAGTGATTGAAGATTTGGCAGATATAAAAAAGGAATTGGCGGTAATTGTTGCTGGTAGCGATTATAAAAACTCGTGCGAAAGCTTTGATACCGTTGAAATGCTCTTTGACCCAGAGGCCAATCTGGTAGCTTTTCTCTCGGCACCAGCAGAAATCCCCGAAGCCATTGAACAACAAGCGCAAAAATTGGCGCAAGATCTCTACCGAGAACTCGGAATGCGGGGGCTTTTGGCGGTTGAAATGTTTTGGAACCAGGACGACAGTCTGTGGATCAACGAGGTTGCCCCCAGACCCCACAATTCGGGCCACCACAGCATTGAAGCTTGTTACACTTCCCAATTTGAGCAGCACCTGCGCTCCATTTTAAATTGGCCATTGGGAAATCCTAAAATAAGGCAGGCCGCCGTTATGGTGAATCTGTTGGGCAGCGAAAAAGCTAATGGAGAGGTTCAATACCAGGGCTTGGAAGCATGTATAGAAGAAGCTGGGGTTTACCCTCATTTATACGGAAAACGAGAGGTCTCTCCTTTTCGTAAAATGGGACATATTACCTGTTTAGGAGACACCCGTGAGGAGGCCATAGAAAAAGGAAAAAAGGTTAAAAATTGGATAGCGGCAAATGGACAATAAGACAGCAAAGGTTGGAGTTATAATGGGCAGCGACAGCGATTTGCCTGTTCTAAAGGACGCTTTAGAAATATTAAAACAATTGGAGGTTCCATTTGAGGTAGATGTGGTTTCTGCGCACAGAACTCCAGAGAAAATGGTGGATTACGCCAAAAATGCTCACAAAAGAGGTATAGAAGTTATTATAGCCGGTGCGGGCGGAGCTGCTCATTTGCCCGGAATGGTAGCGAGTTTAAGCCCTTTACCCATTATTGGTGTTCCGGTAAAATCTAGCAACAGCATAGATGGGTGGGATTCTGTACTCTCCATTCTTCAAATGCCAGGAGGAGTTCCTGTAGCCACAGTTGCACTAAACGGTGCAAAAAATGCCGGTATTTTGGCTGCACAAATCGTATCTGTAGCAGATGGCGCATTAAGAGATCGGATAATTGCATACAAAAGTGATCTGGAAAAACAGGTGCATCAAAAATCCAGTAATCTAAAGAAGAACCTCAATACATGAAGTACCGCCTAGCTTTCCTTTTGTTGACAGGTTTGTTGAGCTTGGGTTTTGCCCTGGGTCCGGGAATTAAGAAAACAGATTTCCGTAGCGGCAATTTAACCTGCCCTGAAACTGGCAATCTCCTGGCCAAAGAGGAAACAAAAATGTTGTACATGGATAATGGCAACACAAAAATAAACAGCGTGTACCGTTTGGCGGGCAATGTTTTTGCCGAAAAAAGTAATACCTGGCTTTCCACAGCTTCCTATCCATCCTACCAGCTTGTAAACCACAGTACCGGAGCATTGGAATCGGTAAAACCCACTGAAAAAGGATTAAAAGTGAGTTTTAAGGAGGATAAAAACGGGGAGCTACAAAGCAAAACCTTGCCTTTTGGACCTCGCTATGCTTATGATGAAGAATTAATTCAGATTGCAGCTGAAGAATTAGATAAACTTTTGGCCAACCAAAAAATAAAACTCAGCATAGTAGTGCCCAGCCGTTTAGCTGCCTACGATTTTATCCTGGAAAAAAAGCAGTCCAGCAAAAAAAGCGTGCACCTAATATTAAGCCCAGAGAATTTCTTTTTGCGGCAGATTGTTAATCCAATAGAATTGTGGCTAAACCCAGAAGACAAAAGCCTGCAACGGGTTAAAGGAATTACCAATGTCTTGTTTAAAGAAACCGGTACCCGGCCTGTAGAAATTAATTACACAGAAGATCCGGCATAATGGGAATCAACAAGCTCACCAGCTTAATCTTCAGGTCCTTTTTTGGACCTTTTATAGCCACGTTTTTCCTTACCCTTTTCATATTGGTAATGCAGTTTATATGGAAATATATAGACGACCTCATGGGGAAAGGATTAGAGTTTGCGGTAGTTGCCGAATTACTGCTGTACGCTACAGCCAACCTGGTAACCTTGGCACTACCACTTGCCATATTATTGGCTTCTATAATGACTTTTGGAAGTTTGGCAGAAAAGTATGAGCTGGTGGCCTTAAAGTCCAGCGGACTCTCCCTTTTGCGGATCATGCGCCCGATGTTGGTTTTGGTGAGTTTTTTAACCATCGGTGCATTTCTTTTTTCCAACTATGTCTCCCCTGTTGCCAATTTGAAGTTTAAGACCCTGCTGTGGGATGTTACTGAGCAAAAGCCAGCATTGGAGTTAAAAGACAATATCTTCTATAACGGAATAGAAGGATATAGCATCCGGATAAAGTCCAAAAACAACGATACCGGGCAGTTAAACGATGTACTGATTTACGATCATACAGAAGAAGCAAAAGGAAACACCCATGTTATTCGCGCAGAATATGGGTTCATGAGCAAATCTCCCAATGGTCAGCTCTTACTGTTAACCCTTCACAATGGTAAAAACTACGAGGAGCAAACCAAGAATACGCGCATTGCATCTTCCTATCCACATGTGGTTAACGAATTTGAGAAGCAGGTGATTTCATTTGATTTGAGTGGATTCAATTTAACCCGATCGGATGAAGACCTTTTTAAGCAAGGCTATGCCATGCTGAATGTTAGCCAGTTGCTAACGGTAAAAGACTCTTTACGGACCTTGCGCGAGGTAAAACAGCAAAACTACCTGGATTACATAAAGAGCTCAATATGCTTGATAGCAGATTCGGTTCCAATCATTAAAGAACCCACCTCCTCAGAAATTTTCGAGAATGTGTACGAGAGCGATATTGCCAACCTATTAATCATGGCGCAAAACCAGGTGAGAAATGCAAAGGCCTATGCCTCTCGTGCTAAGTTTGAGGATGATATTAGAAGGAAAAACACCTTTAAATACGACATTGAACGGTACCGAAAGTTCACCCTCTCTTTTGCGTGTATAATCCTCTTTTTTATTGGGGGACCATTAGGCGCTATCATTAAGAAGGGAGGATTAGGCCTGCCCGTTGTATTTGCTGTTTTATTTTTCCTCATTTTCCATGTAGTATCTATGAGTGGAGAAAAAATGGCTGCAGCAGGTGTAATGGCAGTTCCTAAGGGCATGTTGCTTAGTTCCATAGTTCTTATCCCTATCTCCATTTTCTTAACCTACAAAGCCAATCAGGATTCGGCATTATTTGACCGAAGCAGTTACATAAAATGGTTTCAACAACTGAAATCACTGCGCTTTAAGTCAAACAAAGCATGAAAGTACTTCAACTAACCGTAAAGCCACCTTATCCTGCAGTAGACGGGGGATGCATTGCCATCAAAAATTTCTCCGAGATGATTCTGGAGGGAGGCAATTCGCTTAAGATTTTAAGCTTAGCTACGCACAAACATCCTTTTCAACCCGATCAATTTCCACCCGAATTCTACAAGAAAACAGAGATTGAGGGAATTTACGTGAACACAGAACTCAATTTAATAGATGCCTTTAGTAGCATCGTTACCATGGATTCTTACAACATCTCAAGGTTCTATTCCACAGATTTTGATAGCCGTTTGGAAGAAGTGCTGCTGGAAGAGGATTTTGATGTTGTACAGCTGGAAAGCTTATTTATGACCCCCTACATTAGTACCATAAGGAGGAACTCTAATGCGGCTATTATCTTGCGCTCACACAATTTTGAGCACTCAATCTGGGAACAAATTGCCGCAAGAGAAGAAGGACGGGTGAAGCGTTGGTACCTGAAGTTTTTAGCCAACCGCTTAAGAAAATATGAGCTGGACATTATGAACAGTCTGGATGGCGTTATCGCAATTTCCTCCAGCGATGAAAAGCGCTACAAAAACCTTAAATCCCAGGTTCCAGTTATTGCTATTCCGTTTGGTATAAACACAGATGAATATCGAATAAGCGAAAGCTGGAATAAAACACCCAAGGTATTCCATTTGGGCGCCATGGATTGGCAACCCAACATTGATGGAATACAATGGTTTTTAAAGGAAGTTTGGCAAAAGTTAGCCCAAAAGCTTCCTCAAGCCGAGTTGTCTCTTGCTGGTAGATGCATGGATGTAGACCAATTTGAAGGTTTTGGTCCTTCCGTAAAACTTATTGGCGAAGTTGATGATGCCCAAAACTTTATGCACAACCACGATATCATGGTGGTTCCGCTGCATACCGGGGGTGGAATTAGGATTAAAATCTTGGAGGGGATGGCCTTAGGAAAAACCATCGTTTCTACCCCCGTTGGCGCAGAGGGAATTGGTGCCAAACATGGCGAGGAAATATTTATTGCGAAAAAACCAGAGGAGTTTGTGGAGATAATAGACGGGTTAATTAATAATCCGCAGGAAGTGGAGCGCGTGGGAAATAATGCCCGGGAATTTGTGGTGGAACACTACAGTAAAAAAACACTCCAAGCCAAGTACATGGACTTTGCCAAAAAGCTACAAGAAACAGAACGGATCCCATGGGTATAATACCTTTGCAAGCGGAAGTTATTTGAAGGAGATTAGATATGAGCGATATTAAGTTAAACACGATAGAAGAGGCAATTGCCGATATAAAGGCTGGTAAAATCATCATTGTAGTAGATGATGAGGATAGGGAAAATGAGGGTGATTTTGTTGTTGCAGCCCAGCACGTTACACCAGAAATTATAAACTTCATGGCCAAACATGGCCGCGGACTAATTTGCGCCCCTTTGATTGAGCAGCGCTGCGATGAGCTTGAGCTTGAATTAATGGTACAGCGCAACAGCGCTGCCTACGAAACTCCTTTTACAGTATCGGTAGACTTAATTGGACATGGTACCTCAACGGGTATCTCTGCCTCAGACCGAGCTAAAACTGTAAAGGCCTTAATTGACCCGAACACCAAACCAGCCGATTTAGGTAAACCAGGACATATTTTTCCTTTGCGCGCCAAGCAAGGTGGAGTTTTACGCAGAGCCGGACACACAGAAGCCGCTATTGATTTTGCACGCCTGGCGGGATATGAGGCCGCAGGAGTGATTGTAGAAATCATGAACGAAGACGGTAGTATGGCCCGACTGCCCGAACTAAGAAAGATAGCCGACCAGTTTGATATGAAACTGGTGAGCATTGAAGATCTCATTGCCTACCGTTTAAAACACGAAAGTCTGATAGAAAGACAGGTTACCGTTGAGATGCCAACGCAATGGGGAGACTTTAAACTCACTGCCTACAAGCAAAAAACCAATGGCCAGGAACACCTTGTTCTGCACAAAGGCGAATGGGAGAAAGATGAGGCGGTTTTAGTGCGCGTGCACTCCTCATGTATGACTGGAGATATTTTTGGATCCTGCCGTTGCGATTGCGGTCAGCAATTGCAAAAATCCATGGAGTTGGTTGAAAAGGCTGGCAAAGGGGTAATTGTGTACATGAACCAAGAAGGTCGTGGAATTGGACTCCTCAACAAGCTAAAAGCATACAAACTACAGGAAGAAGGATTAGACACCGTAGAAGCCAATATAAAACTGGGCTTTAAAATGGACCAGCGCGATTACGGTATTGGTGCGCAAATGATTCGCGATATGGGCGTGAGTAAAATGAAACTCATGTCTAATAATCCAACCAAAAGAATTGGTTTGGTAGGATACGGTTTAGAGATTGTAGAAAACGTTGCTCTGGAAATAGAACCCAACGAACACAACCGTTTTTACCTGGAAACCAAACGCAATAAGATGGGCCATTCCCTCAAGTTTGAGTCCAACGAGAAGGAGGATTAAATATTGGGAAGTAGAGATTAGGGATTATAGAGTAGAGAGTAAAACTGCTTTGGGGTCCCTTTCTAAGCTATTTCCCCCTCCTAAGTTCCTTGAAGGGGAGAAAAAGCCCCTCCTAGCCTCCCCGAAGGGGAGGAACTCAATCAGTCCCAGATTTTCTAGCTGATACTGCATCCCAAACTAGATCTGGGATCCACTTGCTACTTATGGATTCCAGATCTTCACTACTGACGAATCC
>JBMYJC010000087.1:0-7196 GCA_049594055.1 Luteibaculum sp.
CTATTCGATTAGCCCCTAAGCTATCGCTGTTGGTACTATTGATCCACTTGTTGGGCCAGGACAAACTTGCCGATCCTAAAGCAAAGTAGACCATCAGTTTTTCTTGCCCCAGAGTTTTAGATTCCGTGCTTTTATTGCGCACCCGGACATATATGTAATTGGTTGAATCTGCTAAAGCGTAAGCCTCAACGGGTTGTTGACCACGGTTATCGGGAGACACCCATAAATCTGGACTATTCCATAGCTCACCACTGTTGTTAGGCTCCTGGCCTGTATCACTTGCGCTATCGTAATCCTTCATAAAAAGGAAATCGTTGCTGTGTTGGATCAAAACCGGGACAGAAACAGCCTTGCAACCCATGGCATCATTGGTACTCACCCAATAAAATCCATTGACATTCTCCAAGGTATTGAAATAGGGATTGGTATCATTTCTGAATACCGTTGCCCGCCCCCCACTAAAACTCTCTGCCACGCTCCAGGTATAATCTAAGCCCGAAGTTTCCTTACTGGTAGTATCGGCTCCAAGCGGGCGCAAGGTGTTATGCACTTCCAACAAAATACTTTGACCAAAGAGGTCATACCTAACCAGATTATCCCACAATAAATCGCGTTGACCGACATATTTTCCGTAATCGGGATTGCTGTTATAGACTGCATGTGGCATCACCTGGTAATTATCCCAATGATATCCCGCCAGCTTTAAAAAATTACCACTGCGTATTCCGCTAATGGTATCCTCATAAAATTCTTGATATAAATGTTCAATTTGAGGGATACTTCTAGCAAGCGAATCCCCGCGGTTTAAAAGATCTCCCAGTACACCTGAATAGAGTTCCCCTTTGCTCTCATCCACCATAATGGAAGATCCGGCAGATAAAACGGGAAATAACTCCGTTGCAAAACTGCTGGCTTCTGCCTCGCCTTTTATTATTTGTACTAATTGTTTAAACCGTGCACCTCTTGCTAGCTCTTCCAAAGAATCAATGGGTTGCTCCATGTACAAGCGATCTATTAAAGGAAGGATTCCCGCTGCCCACTTGTAATAGTAATTGGAAATCTCGCTAGGGGCAGGACCATTCACCGAATCGGTAGGAAACAGACCCTGCCTAACTTCCACCCTTCCTACTTTGGAATTGGTTTTTAAATCTGCCAATAACTGCAAGAGCGGGATAAATACAGTATCATATTTCGCATCTGCAGATGTTACTGAATCGTCCCACCAAGAGTAGTGTAAAAGAACTCCTTCCAAGCCTAGGGCACCATCTTTAAAAATCCCATCTCCGGCCCATTTTCCAAGCTTTGCAAGGTTATAGAAGGCATCGTACAAATGCGGAAAATTCTCGGGATGCTTAAGTTGATTTTGTGCGTTGTTTTGAAAAAATTCAGGAAACTCCTTTTGCAATACTTTAAAGCTTGCCACGGTGCTTGCGTCCTTAGATTTAAACGGAGAGCCCAAGCCACTTAATTCTTGTCCAAAGGCTAGCCCCACTCCAATGCTATCCTGGCGAGCGCGCTGCACAAAAGCACTTAAATGGGTTTGGTAGGATGCTGCTAAAACGGAATCTGTTCCTGGCGAAAAGATAAAATCTAAGCCCCTCAAAACCACATAATTTATTCGGTTGGACTTAGCAAAGAAAATCAGTGCATCCTCCTGCAGCTTATTGCCCAAAAGAGCCCTGCTCTCAACAACTTTTCCGTTGTTAAGTGGCAAAGCGCTGTTTACCACCATGCTTCTACTGTGATCTCGAACCGTGCAGGACCAAACGCTATCTGCTGCTTGAGAAAAAAGTAAATTGGGTACTAGTAAAAGGAATAAAACGGGGACAAGAAATCTCATTTCTAAAAAATTTGAACCAAATCACTGGAATAATAAAATAATAACAGCTAAGCGCATTAGAACTAACTACTGATCCTCATCAAATTAAAGCCGTCAAAGCACGCCTTAATTAAACCACAGTTCCCTATAAGAGCCGAATTTTCATCCTGATTTAGTATATGGTTCCTACATAATTTCTTTAACCTATAATATTCATTAGAAGTTTTGAGAATAACCAACAAAATCTTCTACTGAATATTGACGAAAAACGCCTCAGAAAAGACGTTTTTCGTCAAGGTTAACCCAGACAAAGCACCGCTTTCGTCTGCCTTAATGGCAAATTATGCTCTGTTGCATAATTTGGGTTAAAAACTAGCGGCAGTGCTGCATTCTGCTATTTTTGTCGCTCATGAGTTTTGCCTCCCCGCTATTCCTTTATGCCTTAGGTCTTTTGGCCATTCCGGTCTTGATACACCTCTTTAGTTTTTACATCCCCAAGAAGGTGATGTTTACCCAGGTACAGTTACTAAGGCAAGTACAGCAAGAAAATAAGCGCGCCTCGAGAATTAGAAACTGGGTTTTATTAGCCCTCCGCATGCTGGCCTTAGCCTTTTTGGTACTTGCCTTTGCTGAACCTTTTTTACCGGCAAAATCGGGCTTGGATAAAAGCAGCGCCATTGGTATTTATGTAGATAACAGTTTCTCTATGGAAACTGGAGGCCTGGACCAAAGCAATTTTGGCCGGGTAAAAAGCGAGGCACAGCAATTGGTTGGCTCACAGAGTGAGAACCAAATGTTTGTGCTAGCATCCAACCAGGATATTACTCCGAAACCAATTTCCAAACAGGAAGCGCTTGAATGGCTCGGCAGTCTCCAAATTGGAAATTTACCGGCTTCGTGGAATCAAATAAGTAAGTTGCACAATCGACATCCTGATGCAGATCCTATTGTGGTGCTTTCCGACTTTCAACGAGACGGGTTTAGCGAAGATTTGCAAGGGTTAGATAGCACAAAAATCCTTATCGTAAATCAACAAGGGAGAGAATTAGGAAACCTGAGCATAGACTCCGTTGCGGTAAACCAACCCATTGTTAAGCAAGGCCAACAGATTGTAATTAGCGCATGGGTGAATAACCGGGGAAATGAAGTTCGCAATGAGGTGCCCGTGTATTTAAACATCAATGGCCAACAAAAAGCGCCAGCCCGCATAAACGCAAATCCGCAAAGTCTAACACGGGTAGATTTCCCCATTCTGGTTCAAAGTGAAAGGGAGATTCGGGGTGAGATTTCGATTGACGACAGCCCCATTGAATTTGATAACCACTTCTTCTTTAGTTTGCCCGTTGAAAAACAGGTTTCCATCACCCACTTTGGAACAGGGAAAAACAAAGCCCTTGAAAAGCTTTTTGGTGCCGATCCTGATTTTTCTTTTGAACACAGCGATTGGAACCAGTTTGACTTGGAAAAACTTCAAAATCGCAAGCAAACTCTGGTAATAACAGGAATAAAAGAATTTGCTTCGGGCAACATCCAGGCGCTAACAGATTTTGTTACAGAAGGTGGTAACCTTTTATTATGCATCTCAGAAGAAGCAAAGATTGGGAGCTACCAACAGCTCTTGGACGCTTTGGGAGGGCCCTTAATAGAAAGTAAGACGGAAGCCATTAGCTGGGGTGAACTCGAAATGAGAGATAACTTTTTTGAAGGGGTTTTTGAAGAAAACCCGGAACGCCTGAGTTGGCCAAAATGCAACTACTCATTCCCGCTTAAACCCAGACCAACCAATAGCGTGTTGCTACGCTCGGCAGCTAATAAAGCTTTATTGGTAAAACAAGAGGTAGAACTTGGGAATTTGTTTGTTTACGGAGGCGGCCTGGATGAGGGTGCCGGAAATCTTACCCGGCATGGACTATTTGCCCCTCTGCTGCTCCGGATTAGCGAATACGCTAAGAGCAACAATCAGCTTTATTACGTACTAGACCAGGATGAATATTTTAAGATTACAGTTCCTGATACGGTATCCAGGGAGAACATAAACCTGGTAATGAATGAACAGCGCCTTTTGCCGGCCTGCGCAGATCGATCATCCTACCTAAATTGTTACGGTAAAAATTTGCCGCTACAAGAGGGGATTTATGATGTACAAATCGCAGAACAGAAATTTGGAAGCATTGCAATAAACAACAACCGCAGAGAATCTAAATTGGAGTATTTGGACAGCAAAGAACTTGAAGGCATTCTCGAAAAATCAGCCGTTCAATTTCAACTTCTAACTTCAGATTTAGGTGGAAATGGGCTAGGAAAAAAAATCTTTTTACAGGATATAGAACTTTGGCCCTACTGCCTTGCTTTGGCATTATTCTTTTTATTAGCAGAAATGATTTGGGTAAAATGGAGCAATCGAAAAACTTCGTAATCAGTGGGGGGATCTTGTTTAACCCTAAACACAGCTTACACAACAAGCCAGTTAGCATCGCGGTTAAAGGTGGAAAGATTGACTCCATCCTTCCCTTTGAAAAAAGCAAAGCTTCCAAAAATGAGATTGTTCTAGAGTCAGGTGCACACTTTCTACCTGGCTTTGTGGACCTACTCAGCGATTTTTGCGATCCAGGCATGGAGCACCGCGAAGATTTTGAGAGTGGCGCAAGGACTGCCCTAGCTGGTGGATTCACCCATGTGGCCCTCAACCCACACACCAAACCAGTTCGAGACTCAAAATCAGAAATCAGTTACGTATCTGCTGCTAACAATCACTCAACCCTTAACCTTATTGCTTTAGGTACTCTAAGCGAAGGTGGCATGAATGAGCAAATCCCAGAGTTGTTTGATATGTTCCAAAGTGGAGCCAAAGGTTTTTACTCTGGAAAAAAGCAGATGAATGAACAATTGGTTGTAAATGCACTTCGCTACTGTGATGGCATAGCAGCTACTCCTCATGTATTTCCTGTGGTAGATCGACTTACACAAAATGGTCAGATAAATGAGAGTGTGGTTTCCTCCAAAACGGGGTTAAAACCCATCCCCGCAATTGCAGAAGAAATAGCCTTAGACAACCTGATTGCAATTCTCCGCTACACGGGTGGAAAATTGCACATTTCACATATTTCAACCGCCGCTTCAGTCGAGAAAATTAAGAAGGCTAAAAAAGAAGGCCTCAACATTAGATGTTCAGTTGCGGCCCATCAACTCATTCATACGGATGACGCTGTTTTGGATTTTGATACTCGGTATAAAGTAAATCCACCTTTCCGTTCTAAAAAGGACAGGGACGCGCTGCGCAAGGCCTGTAAGCAGGGAGTAATTGATGCCATCCACACAGATCATAGTCCCATTGATATTGAACATAAAAAGATTGAGTTTGACTTGGCGGAATTCGGGATTATTGGCTTGCAAACCGCGGTAGCCTCTGTTTGGACTGCCATGGCCTCATCCCTGACTATTGAGGACCTGGTAAATTTATTTAGCTACCGTAGCAGCGAGATTTTAGGCTTGGAGATCAATGAAATTGCCCCTGAAAAAGCTGCAAATTTCTGTGTTTTTCATCCCCAAAAGTCTTGGATTTTCAATCGCGTGGGTAATCATTCTAAAAGTGAGAATAGCCCTTATTTTGATGAAGAATTTAAAGGACAGATTTCCCACACCGTCTCCAAGGGTATTTTAAATAGCTTTTAGATTTCTAAGGCAAGGCCATCGTAAGCCAATTGAACCGAAGGCGGAGTTCCTTTATCAATCTCTACCTGGGTGCCTAATTGATGACTGATATGGGTAAAAAAGGTGTTTTTAGGATTCAGGGCCGCTACCACTTCAAGCGCCTCTTTTAGGTTGTAATGCGAGTGGTGCTCTTCAATCCTTAATGCGTTTAAAACCAGATAGTCGAGATTTTGAAGTCGTTCCCAAGACTCTGGCGGAATTCGATTTGCATCAGTGATGTAAGCAAAATTGTTTATCCTAAATCCTAGCACGGCCATTTTACCATGCCAAACTCTCAGCGGTTCAATTTGTAGATCTCCAATCTCAAGCTTTTGGTTTGGATTGAGCCTGTTTAACGCAAATTGCGGTGAACCGGGATATGGATTTTGCTCAAACGCGTAATAAAAATCGCGGCGGATAGCATTTTCAACTGATTCTTCGCAGTAGATCTGCATAGGTTCTCCAGACCAAAACAGGTAGGGTCTTGTATCATCCAGTCCTGCAATATGATCTCTGTGTTCGTGTGTAAAGAGCACTGCATCCAATTTCTCAACCTTATTGCTGAGCATCTGATAACGAAAATCGGGGGTTGTATCTACCACTACACATGTATTCCCTTCTTCAATGAGAATAGAAGACCGCAGCCGTTTGTCTTTAGGGTTAGTAGAGGTGCACACATGACACTTACAGCCAATAAGAGGTATTCCTGCAGAAGTTCCAGTGCCAAGAAATGTTATGCGCATCCTAGTAGTCCTTTTTTATCGTTGGTGAAAATAAACAGCGTTCAGTTTATGCTGTTATTGCAAACAAAGTAAATTTGTTCCGCGCTAACCAAAATTAGGCAGATGTCAACGAATAGGGTAATCCTTACCTCCAAGCAAAAAGCGTTAAAAGTAAACCTGGATCCAGATCTGTATGGAACCTTTGCAGAAATAGGTGCCGGCCAAGAGGTGGTCCGGCATTTTTTTCGAGCGGGAGCCGCTTCTGGCACCATTGCAAAGGCGATGTCTGCTTACGATAAAGATTTCTCGGATGCCATATACGGTGCGGAGCCACACTCCAGATATGTTTGTGAATCGCGTTTGAGAAAAATGCTTTCACATGAGTACAACCTCATAGTTGAACGTTTGGATCGATCCAAACATCCCAACCGCAAGTTTTTCGCTTTTGCTGATACGGTGACAACCATTGATTACCGCAAAACGGCAAAAGGCCACGGTTGGATGGGTATGCGTTTTCAAAGGCATCACGATGAAGCCCCAAGCGATGTTATTTTGCACGTTCGTTTGCACGACAATGAAAGTGCCATCCAACAGGAAAAAATTGGAGACATTGGGGTGAACCTGATTTACGGCTGCTTTTATTATCACGAAAATCCACGCGAACTTTTAAAATCGCTTTACGATAACCTGGCCAGGGATCATATTGAAATTGATATGATCAATATGGAAGGTCCTGCATTTAAAAATGTTGACAACCGACTGCTTAGCTTGCAATTGGTTAAAAATGGCATGACCGAGGCTGTAATGTTTGGTCCGGATGGAAAAAACTTACAACCTTCTGATGCCCTGTACAAAAAGAACATCCTGGCTATCCGCGGTTCTTTCCGCCCGGTTACCAATGTTAACATCGATATGATTATGAACGGCTATAGCCAGTTTATAGCCGATGAAAAGGTGGACAAAGA
>JBMYJC010000088.1:0-6888 GCA_049594055.1 Luteibaculum sp.
TGAGGATTTCACTTTCTGCAAAAAAGCCGTTTTCAATCTCAAAGCGAACTGAGGGGTTAAAAAATCCAAAGTCCAGTAATTCTGAGAGAGATGATGTGTTTTTGAAAATTTTCAGGTCAATAGAATCGGCTGGAATATCAAAACTTTGGGCGATTGGATTAAAAGCAAATTCACGGTATTCCACATCTTCAAAAGCAAAACTTATTTGAAGATTGTTGCTTGGATTAACCCCATTCCCCCGTGAGGTGATGGTTACCTCATAATCAAAAGCAATTTCATTGTTTGGACCAAAATTGACTTGGTAGTCGGCTAGGGAAATTACCCTAGTTTCGGTTTTTGGAGTGCTGTTATTACTGGGTATGCTTATGCTTGTTCCTAAAACTGCACCCGATCTGGTTGCATTGGGGAAATTTAGTTCCAAGGCTACATCATTACTGAAGTTGCTGGTAACCGAGATTCTAACATTGCCACCTTTTGCTATTAACCTTTGTGCCTGGAAGCCATTTAAACTCAGGTTTATAGCTTCAGAGCCACTGAAAGATTGCTGTTGTCCCGAAGGAAAATTAGCGGGTAAAAGCGTAATTGGAGAAAAAACAGTTTCACTGGCAGAAGCATTGGGGAAAGTAAAAAGGTCTGCCGCCCGCAGTCTAAATATCTCACCTGAATAAACCAGAGCCATTAGACCACTTTGGTTCACTTCTACAAGCTCAGAACTGTCTAATCTGGCCAGGACATCAGCTACTCCCAATCTGCCATTGGCAAGCGGAATGGCCAACTCTGGATTTAGCCTTTTCAGTTTGGGTTTAACGCAAGCGCCAAGGCTTGCAATAACAAGTACTGCAGCTAGTACTTGTATGGTTTTAAATCGCATAAACAGAGGATTTGAGGTGGAAATTAACGTTATTTTTGGCTAGGCAACTCGTAACAGAGGGTTTTTCCCATTTCCGAGCACAGCACATAGTACTTGCCTTGGTCTGTGAATCTTGTAATCGTTGCGCTTTCAAGGTTCTTGTTTAAAAAGGGTATCAAATTATGATCATGGTCAAGGATTACTGCCTCCTGTGGGTTCATCTTATTCACAACCAAAGGGTACTGATTAGAACCCGTTTCCAAAAATGGGAAAGCCACATCGGGTATTAGACGAACAACATTCAAACGATCATCCAAGATGTACAGGCTCTGCATAGACAAAGCAAGCCACATTGTCTTTTGTCCAAAAGATACTTTGGAGAACTGACTAATTTGCTCGATTGAAGGCAAGTTTTGTCGGTCTATTTTTCCATTCAAGTAGTGGCTAACCAACTGATCTTTAGCGTTTAAGTATAGGAAATAACTGTTGCTAATATCACTGCCTTTTTCCAGGTAATAATTACCGGTAATCTCAATTTGAATGTTGGTTTCGTAGCGGATTTTCCCCCTTCTGTTTAATACGTACACCTTCCCGCTTTCATCAATTGCAAGGATGTAATCCTTGTTTCCAATCTTTAAATAGATGGGTTTTTCAGTGATTGTATGTTGGGCTTCAAAAACATCCCATCCTTGGGTTGCTTGGCCCTCTTTGTCGTAGTTGTAGAGTTTTTTCCCTGCAGCAAACAAAAAGCGATAATCTTTATTTAAATCATAGTCGGCAACCAAAACAGGCGAACTAATCTGCTTGTCTATTTTGACGGGGAAAGGCGAAACATCATTTCCGTTTCGATCAATTAACTCCAATGTGTTTTTGGTGTTAAATGCCAATTGTAGTTTCCCATTTTTGTACAAATCTATTTGAAGCGGTGGCCGCATTGGGTTTTGCGGTAATTTTTTCCTCCACAAACTTCTTCCGCTTTTACTGTGCAAGGAAATTCCGCCTTGGTTATCAATGGCCACCCATTCCAAATCTCCAGTGTAGTGGTTTAGCACCATTTCTGGCTTAAACAAAGCCGTGTGGCCATGGTCTATTTCCCAAATCTCTGGACCAGCACGCTCGGTTTGTTCCTCAAAGGAACTGAAGTACTCCAGGTAAAAGCGCTGATCCTTTAGATAGGAAAACACGGATATCCCGTATTCCTGTGTTTTATTGAGCCCTTCAATCCAGGATTTTTCTGAAACCTGTGCTACTTGTTTTTGGATGGCAATGAAGCTGGAGTTCAAGTTTATTTGCTCCCCCATTTCCTTCAACCATGGCCCGTCTTTTAATGTGTTACCAGAGATGATATTTCTAGCCACATCGGCAAGAATTTGCTTGTTCTCTGCCAGGTACAAGTTTTGGTTAAGAACCAGGGCAAGTGTATTTTCTCTCTTCTTTTCGGTGAGCCATAACAAGTTCCCCAACTGCGGTTGGAGACGGATGAGTGAATAGCCCGAAATTTTCTCCCCGGTTTTTATTACCTGAGCAGGAAAGTAGCGCAGTAGCTTTTCCTCGCTGCTAATTCCAATGGTTTTTACCACTTGCTTGCTCAACTCAAACTCGTAGGCATCTTCCTCAAATAAGTCTTGTAATTTTTGCTCAACCACTGCGCGAGACTCGTTTGAAATGGTTTTGATGTCTTGATCGATTTCGTTTCCGCGTCCAAGGTTTTCTGCCAGGCGCTGAGTATTAACCAAATAGTGGGTCCAATTATCAATATTCCACCAGTAAATTTTTTCGGCATCTGCCGGAACGGCATCCCATGCACTGGGTATGCGAGACTCAGCCTTGATGGATAGGATGGCAGGATTTAATCCTTTAGGCATTGCAATTCCCGCCAAACGAATTTCATTGATTCCAAACTTAATATCCAAACAACTAAGGGTTTGAAAAACCTCTCCGAGCCAAGTTTTAGGCAGGTTTTTTTCCTTGAGGAGTTTGTTCCATTTTTCTGGGTTCGCATAAAAATGTCCTACCTCGTTTTTACCGCGCGTATTTCTTAAATCCAACCAAGGATTGCTTAATAAGTCTGCGCTGGCATCACTCTCTCTACGGCGGATACAAGCTTTTAGAACCTCAGCATGTTCACTGAGGAACAAATTTTTTCCCATTAAAACAGCAAAGCAATCATGGCCAGAAAACTTCCATGTGTTGATTGCATAACCTTCATAATCGGAGCTGGAACTGATTTGCAAAGAGGTATCAACCAGAACCTTCCAATTTTTTAAAAGCCGCTCTGGCAAATGAATTTGCCATAGTTTTTCATAGTTATCTTTTCCAATTAGGTGTAAGGAAAGTGTAGCCGAAATGGCTTCCTCCTCCGTGAAATCCTGAACCAACTTCTGTGCCCATGAGAGATTTAGGCTTCCTCCGGCCTCGTTTAAATACGGAAATAGCAATTCATTGTCCTGAATGGCATCAACAAAGCTTGCCAAATTTGGAGTTTCTATCAGGTAAACCGCGTTGGTTGGAATGTTAACACAAAGATTGGGGAGCTTGGTTTTTTCCTGGTTTTTAAGCTGAGATAAAAAAATGCCTATGCAGGCCGCGATGGCAAGAATGAGTACCAGTAAAATGAATCTTTTCATGCCGATTTTAAATCCAATTCTAATTGGGGAAGTAAAGTAAAAGATTTTCTATGCTGGGAACTAATGCCAAATTCTGCAATGGCCTCTCTGTGTTTTTTGGTTGGGTAGCCCTTGTTTTTTTGCCAATGATATTCTGGAAATTCCTGTGAGATTTTTGCCATGTACGCATCGCGGTGAGTTTTAGCAAGAATAGAAGCCGCGGCAATAGCAGCAGATTTGCCATCACCCTTAACAATACATTCAAAGGGGGTATTTCCAAATGGCTTAAAGCGATTACCGTCAACAAGGATGAAATCCGGCTTCTTTATTAACAGCTCTAAGGCAAGGTGCATAGCTTTAAAGCTGGCATTTAGGATGTTTATCTGGTCAATTTCTTCTGGTTCTACAAAGGCCACAGCCCAACTATGAGCTTTTTCCTCAATTTCAATTCGCAGGATGTTTCTTTTTGCTTCGCTCAGCTTTTTAGAATCGTTTAGCCCCTTAATATTTTCTTTTGGCGATAGAATAACCGCAGCTGCAACCACAGGTCCAGCCAGGCAGCCTCTACCTGCCTCATCGCAGCCCGCTTCCCATTTATATGCGCTCCATTTTTTTTTAAGCATGCTTTAAAACTTCCATCATTTCGGACCAAATTTTTTCTGCTGCCTTGTCCCATGAAAAGTTTTTGGCATGTTGCAATCCAAGTTGACGGTATTGCTCTCTTTTTTCTGGGTTATGGACTAGATCTAAAAATGCCTCCCCGGTGATTTTGGCCGTAGTTTTTGGAAGAATGTAGGCGGCTTCACTGGCAATTTCCTTCAAAGCAGAGTTTTCAGCGCAGAGTACCGGGCATCCGCAAGCCATAGCTTCTACCATGGGTAAGCCAAAACCCTCGAAGGAGCTAAGCATAGCCAGGAAAAGGGCTTCATTGTATGCCAGAACTAAATCTTCTGTGCTGAGGCGATCTGTAAAAATTATATCTGTTTTAAAGGGGGAATTCTGCCAGGCGTTTTCCATTTCTTGGGTCCACCACTTTTTTCTACCAGCCAATACCAATTTTGGTGCGCTTTGGTCTTTCTTACGCAAGTAATTATAGGCAGAGATTAAGCCCACTATATTTTTCCTGGGATGAAGCGTGCCTACATGCAAAATGAAGTCTTTGCCCTCGGTATATTTTTGTTTGAAGCTGTTGCTGTTTTCAACTGTTTTAAACCAGGATCGAATGCCGTTGTACACCACAGAAATTTTATCCGAGGGAATGGAATACTGCTTTACAATGTCCTGTTTAGAGAATTTACTTACTGTAAAGATGTGCTTAGATAGAAGAGCGTATTGTGGAAAAAATTTACGGTAGTACCAGCGTTCCAGGAGAGGTAGGTCCTGAGGATTGTGCTCAAAATTTAAATCGTGGATTACGTTAAACTGAGCTATTCTGCTACCTGGAGACAAATATCCCTCCGGACTAAAGAAAGCTTTGGGTTTATTTTTCCGAAGCCATCGTCTAACACTTATATGGAACCATAGAAAATACAGGAAAGGGTGTCTGGCCTGTGGACCTAGAATCACGGCTTTTACATTGGGGCCATAGATGAACTGGGGATCGGGTTTGCGATCGAAAAGGAAATAGAATTTAACATCGGGATTTTCCCGCACCCACCGCTTTAAAATTTCATGAGCAAAGTAGCCTATCCCATCTAGTTTGTGGGCAATTAGGAGGCGGGTGTTAACGGCTATTTTCAAGCTGTAGAAATAGGGGCGAAAGTAAGCTTTAAAATACGCAGGTACAAGGAATTCGCTTTCTTTGCGGAGGTCTAAACGGAATGCGCGGAACTTTTCTTTCCAACCTTTTTTTGTTGTTGTTGCTTAATCTTATCGTGAAGCCTTTTTGGCTGCTCGGTGTAGATAGGGAAGTGCAAAATATGCTGGGTCAGGAGGAATATGGGGCCTATTTTGCTCTACTCAATTTCTCCATTCTTTTCAGCTCTTTGTTGGATCTGGGTATCTCTTCGTACAACAACAGAAACATTGCACAACATCAATTTTTACTTGGGAAATACTTCCCCAAACTTATCAATATAAAGGCGGCTCTTTCTGGGGTGTACGTGTTAGTGGTTTTACTATCGTCACTAGCGCTGGGTTATAGAGGCGATAAGCTTGAGTTGCTTCTCATCTTAGCTTTTAATCAGAGTTTAATTTCTCTCATTCTTTTTTTACGATCTAATCTTACGGCTTTACTGTTGTTTAGGCGAGATAGTTTTATCTCGGTAGCAGATAAAATATTGCTGATCGCGTTTTGTGGAACCCTCATTCTGTATCGGGATGGGGAATTTCTTACGGTAAAGAATTTTGTTCTTGCGCAGAGTTTGGCCTATGGAATTACAGTTCTCCTAGCCTTTAGTTTTTTGGTTAGGCGTATTAAATTCAAGAAAATCTCATTCAGACCTCAGGGTTATCTCGCTATTATCAAAGAGAGTTATCCATTTGCCATCTTGGTTTTCCTTATGGCTATTTATTCCAGAACAGATGCCATTATGTTGGAGCGCCTTTTGCCAGATGGTGCAACTCAATCTGGAATTTATGCCCAGGGTTACAGGATATTGGAAGCATTTTCTATGATTGCCTATCTCTTTTCCACCCTTTTGCTCCCGCTTTTTAGTAAAATGTTAAAAGAAGGCAGTGGGGTGGGGCCCTTGGTGCAAACAGCTCTAAAATTACTTGGGGTTTTTGCCTTAGGAATTGCTGTGTTGGCCAGCTTTAATGCAGAATTTATTATTCAATCGCTCTACGATAGCGAAATAGAAAAAGCAACGCAGGTATTTAAGTGGTTGATCTTTTCCTTGATCCCAATTTCCTCCACCTACATTTTTGGCACCTTATTAACGGCAGCAGGCAAATTGCGCTTCCTTAACCAAATGGCTATAAGCGGGGTATTTTTAAACCTCATTCTAAACTTTTTGCTAATTCCCAGTTATCAGGCAGAAGGGGCCGTTTATGCAACTCTGGCAACGCAGGGTATAACTGCATTGGTTCAGGTGTTGGCTTGTTTTAGATTTATTGCAATTGACATGGCCTGGAAGGTATGGTTAAAACTGGCTGCTTTTGTTCTGCTCTGTGTAAGTGGGCTCTTGCTAGTAGAACAATATTTTTCTTCCTTATCTGCTCTCATTGCTGGTGCAGTTTTAGTGCCTTTGTTGGGAGTGCTTTTGGGGATTTTAAATCCTAAATCTGTGTTGGAGTTACTTAAATCTGGTAAGAAGTAGAAATAACCGCCTCAGATAGTTATTTTCGCAGCCAATAAATTCATTTTTAGGCGCTTCGGCATGCAAGAACAATTTTCTTTTGGGGACATTCTCCCCATCATTAAGCGGAATTTTAAGCTGCTTTTTATTCTAGGTTTAATTGCGGTGGTTTTATCGGCCATTTTTTCCGCTC
>JBMYJC010000088.1:6898-7178 GCA_049594055.1 Luteibaculum sp.
AGACCGCGCTTTAAGTCTACTGCAGTTGTTTATCCTTCCAACCTTACACCTTACAGTAAAGAAACCCGGACAGAGCAGTTAATTCAGTTATTGCAGAGCTCAGATATACGAGATTCCCTAATAGAAAAATTTAACCTCTACGAGCGCTATGAGATTGAGGAAGGCCAAGCTGGGGCTAAATTTGAGCTGAATAAGCTGTACAACGATTTTGTTGTGATCAACAAAACCAAGTTTGAATCGGTAGAGATTAGCGTTGAAGATTATTCCCCCGATACAGCCT
>JBMYJC010000089.1:0-7159 GCA_049594055.1 Luteibaculum sp.
CAAAAACAAGCCTTTTGGTTTTTCTAAGTTGGTTTCCTGTTTGGGGTTAATTTTTCTAATAGCCCTTTCCATATATAGTTTCGTGGTGTTTTAAAAAGGATTTCCATCCATAACTATTTTTATCCATTGCTACCAGATTCATGTGCATGAAATGGCCATTCGTATACATTTGTCCCGCTCATTAAGCAGAACTAAAAAAAAATGAAAAAACAACTTTTTTACGCGGCTGTGTCCACCTTGCTGTTGGCATCTTGTGGATCAGAGAAAAGCCCCGAAACTAAATTAAGCTCAGTAGATTGGGATGGTATGGATACCACCGTTTCCCCTCGAGAAGATTTCTACCAATTTGCTAATGGTACCTGGATGAAAAACAATCCGGTTCCCGAGAGTGAATCCAGATGGGGATCTTTTAATGAGGTAAAAGAGCGCAATAACGAAATCATCAAAAATATCCTGGAAGCAGCTTCCAAAAACGATTCTGCAGCAGCGGGTAGCCCAACACAAATTGTTGGTGATTACTATTTCTGCGTGATGGATGAGGAAAAAAGAAGCGCAGATGGAATCAAACCCATCCAGGCAGAATTGGAGCGCATTCAAAATCTTAAAAAAGAAGGTCTGGAGGAGTTTTTGGCCTACTACCACAAGCACATCACCAGCACTGGATTTAGCTTTTCTGTTTTTGAGGATTTAAAAGACAATGAGAAGTACGCAGTTTATCTGGGGCAACACGGTCTTGGTCTTCCAGATAAGGAATATTACTTCAAAAGCGATAGCAATTCAGTAGCAACACGTGAGGAGTACAAGAAGCACGTGGATAAAATGTTTTCTCTTGCCGGTTTATCGGTAGAGAACGCAGGAGAAAAGATCCTGAAAATTGAAAGCAACCTTGCCGGTGATATGATGAACCGGGTAGAGCAAAGAAACATTGCAGCGCTTTATAATAAAATGGCCTATGCAGATGTAAAATCTAAGTGGTCTAATTTTAACTGGGATGCCTATTTTAAGGCGGTTGGCCTTACTGGTTTCGACAGCCTTATTGTTATGCAGCCTAAATACCTGGCTAAATTTAATTCTGCGCTCAAGACTATTTCTCTGGAAGACTGGAAGATGTATTTCACTTGGGAACTTCTTAATGCGGCTGCCTCTGTTCTTACACCAGAAATGGAAGAGCAAAACTTTAAGTTCTACAGTCAATACATGCGTGGAGCGAAAGAAATGAAGCCAGACTGGAAGCGCGCCATTGATGCAATGGGTGGGCCTGTTGCTGATGCTTTGGGAAGAGCTTTTGTAGATGAAGCATTCTCCCCAGAAGCAAAAGAAAAGGTAAACCAATTGGTAGAGAACTTGCAAAAAGCCCTAGCCGAAAGACTAAACAATTTGGCTTGGATGAGCGACAGCACCAAATTGGCGGCTAAAGAAAAAATGGCGGCATTCACCCGCAAACTGGGTTACCCAGACCAGTGGAAAGACATTAGCGCTTTAAAAGTTGGCCGCAATTCCTACGCTGAAAACCAAATGAACGTGAATGTTTGGAATTTCAATGACATGGTGGGGAAATACGGTAAACCGGTAGACAAGACCGAGTGGGGTATGCCAGCACACATGGTAAATGCTTACTATAATCCCGTGCAAAACGAGATTGTTTTTCCTGCAGGAATTATGCAACCTCCATTTTTTGACCCCAATGCAGAAGATGCAGTTAATTACGCCAGAATTGGAGCGGTTATCGGGCATGAAATGATTCACGGTTTTGATGATCAGGGATCGCAATTTGATGCAACTGGGTTATTCAAAAACTGGTGGACACAAGATGATATGATGAAGTTTAAAGAGCAAACTTCCATTTTGGTTGATCAATACAACGAATACCAGCCAATTAAAGGAGTGAGCGATGTGCACGTAAATGGCGAACTCACCCTGGGCGAGAACATAGCAGACTTTGGTGGATTAACCATTGCATACTATGCATTTAAAAAAGCCATGGAGGGAAAAGAACCTGAAATCATTAATGGTTACACACCAGAGCAGCGCTTCTTTATTGCCTTTGGACAAATCTGGAAGGGGAATGCGAGAGACGAATACTTGAGAACTCAAGTAGCTACAGATCCACATAGCCCAACAGAATTTAGAGTGAACGGTACTTTAGCAAATATGCCCGAGTTTTTTGAGGCATTTGACGTGAAAGAAGGCGATCCAATGCGTCAGCCTTCAGCGAGAATCGCTACAATCTGGTAATCAGATATAACTTAGTTTTGAGGCTGTTTAAGGGAGGCTAAGCACTCTTTTAAACAGCCTTTTTTGTTTTACTTTAAAGCGTATGAAAAACTTACTTTTTATAGTCTTCGGATTATTCCTAACCCAGCAGGCACCGTTAAAACTAGCTCCAAAAAACTTTCAAAACGAATTGAATAAAACTGAACATAAGATTCTTTTGGATGTGCGCACCCCGAAGGAATGGGCGGCTGGAACTATTAAAGGCGCACAAATGATCAACTTTTTTGAGGAAGGTTTTGACACCAAATTAGCCCGGCTAGATAAAGAGAAAAGCATTTTTGTTTACTGCAAAGCTGGTGGCCGAAGCGCTAAAACCGTAGATAAGCTTAAGAAACAAGGCTTTGAAAAAATAGTAGAATTGGAAGGAGGAATGGATGCCTGGAAGGCCGCAGGCTTAAGTACCATTAACCCATAATATTCATTAGAAGTTTTGAGAATAACCAACAAAATCTTCTACTGAATATTGACGAAAAACGCCTCCGAGAAATCGTTTTTGTCAGGGTTAATCCAGACTAAGGAAAGCTGTCTTTTGCCTCAATGGCAAATTATGCTCTATTGCATAATTTGGGATTAAGCCGTAATGGCTTTAAACTCATAACCTAGATCGCTGTAATGCTTTAAAAATTTGGGTAGGATAAAACGCAATTTTTCTTCTGCTTTAATACTATCGTGAAAAACAATAATATCTCCTGGTCCGCAAGCTAAGCTGTTTTCCAGGCAAGCTATCGGACTCAATTTTTCATCGTAGTCTTTGCTTAAAACACTCCACATGACAACACAAAAGCGCTTTTTTAAATGACGCAATTGTCCCTGGGTGATTTTCCCATAAGGAGGTCTGAATAGATTGCTTTCCACTCGGTTCGAGCATTCTAAAATATCGCGGTAAAAATCTTTGTTTCCAGTAGCCCAGCCTTTCAGATGCTTTTGGGTGTGATTGCCCACTGCATGACCTTCTTCAATAATCTGCTTGTAAATATGGGGGTGCCTATCTACATTCTCTCCTATGCAAAAGAAGGTGGCCTTGGCATTGTATCTTTTAAGAAGCCCAAGTACCCAAGGGGTTACCTCGGGTATTGGGCCATCATCAAAAGTGAGATAAATGTTTTTTTGCAGACCGGTAAATCGCCATATCACTCCTGGTATTAAGGAGTCAATCCATGAGGGCGTACTAACCGGAACAAATTCCACAGGGCTTAAAAGCTTAAACGTTGCGTATTACCCAGTTGCTGCGATGCTTCGCTTACTTCCTGGTTAATAATTTGCAATCGCTGTTTTAAATCGTTTGTAAGGGTAGAATCGCCACTGCTTCTTTCTACAAATTGAACAATTCTGTTCGCTACCATTTGGGCAATTTCCATCTCCCTGCGGTCTTCAATCAAGAATTCAGGTTCAATGCTGGTAAAGTACTCCAGGTCGTCCTCAAAAATATCGAACAGACGCTTAGCCAATTCATTCCCCTTTTCAATCTCACCTACCTCGTAGTATCCTTCCATTAGTGGAACAACAATTCGGTTATAAGGAACATTCTTTTCAGGCATTACTTCAATGCACTTATCCAATACCTTTTTGGCTTTTTCATTGTCTCCAGCGCGAATAAATTCATCTGCCAGGTTAGAGAATTGCAGTCTTAAATTGGTGGTCATGCGCAGGTTGTTCTCGTCCATGTAGATCTCCTCCGTATCCATGTTCCCCCATTTAAATTTATTTATCATGTTGTCGTACATGATGTCGGCAGCAATTCTTCCACTAACATTAGGATTTGGGTTGCTGGAGCGGATAGGTACCAAGCGATAGGTTAAACCTTCCAGCTGGAAATGTTCTTGAAGACCCATGTAGGCATCCGAACCGGTGGTAACTGCGAAATAAATTGGACGCTCCCAGTTATTGGTTGCCAATAAATCCAGGACCATGAGCTGCGCCTTTAATAGGTAGCGCTTTCCTGTAGACCAACGGATTTCGTCCAGTACCAAGGCAGAATCTTCTGGAGCCACAGTTCCGTTGCTAAGTACTTTGTTTTTATCCACGCTAATACTAAAACGATCGCTAGGAATGTAATAAGCTTTCTCGCCAGATTGTGTAGAAACGGTATTGTTTTCGTTTTTCACAAAATCCATCGCGCGATCTACATCCACATAAATACCACTGGTATTTTTAGAGTTGTCCAGGAATACAATATCTCGAGTTCCCTGGCGATATTGCCACTCTTCCAAACCAAATGGCACAGGGTCAGAATCGTAAGCTTTGCGCTTCATTTGGTCGATGTACCAATCGGTATTTAATAGAGAAAGGTTTACAATGCGCACATCGGTTCTGTAACCTTCTACTTCTTGCGCGTACCACAGCGGGAAGGTGTCATTATCACCGTTAGTAAATAAGATGGCGTTTGGTGCACAACTATCTAGGTAGTTTTTAGCAAAAGCAACGGCTGTTTCCCTTTTTGCTCTGCTGTGATCGTCCCATCCGTCTGCTGCCATTATAATAGGTACGGGCAAACAGAACAGCAGGGCCAGCACCGCTTGCGAGAGTGGGTTTTTGAGTTTTTTCCCCAAGAAGGAGAATAGCGCTACCGCAATTAATCCTACTATGCCCATATAAAGTACAGAGTAAGAAAGACCGTGGTTAGAGCCACTTACAGCCTCACTCAGGTAAAGGAAAACACCGGCTCCTAAAACAGGTACAGCCAATTTTTTGAGCATTGCGAGATTGGCTTCTCGGGCCATTTGGTAGAGGGCGTAGGCCCCCATTCCTATCCACATGGCAAAAGCGTAAAAGGATCCAACGTAAGCGTAGTCACGCTCACGGGGTTGCAGTGGATACTGGTTCAAATAGATAACGATGGCAATACCGGTGGTAAAAAACAACAGCATAACCACAGACCAACCGCGGATATCCCTAAACAAGTGGAAAACCAATCCAATTAACCCAAGAATAAAAGGAAGGAGGTAATAGCGGTTATAGCCTTTGTTTGATTTCATGGAATCGGCTAATTCCTGCTGATTTCCAAGGCGTTCCTCGTCTATAAAATCTATTCCAGACAACCAGTTTCCTTCCAAATGGCTGCCGTGGCCTTGAATATCATTCTGTCTTCCTGCAAAATTCCACATGAAATAGCGCCAGTACATCCAATCTATTTGGTAGGTAAAGAAAAAGCGGAGGTTTTCTCCCATCGTTGGTTTGTTTACGATGGTTTGCTGGCCGCTGTTATCGCGTGTTCTCACTGGCTTTCCAGTGAAATTACTCCAGCGTTTGTATTGCGCTATGTGGCTGTCCTGGGCGGAGTACATTCTTGGGAATACCGAGCAGAATTCCGGATCGTAATTGTATTTGGCGTTTTTCTGATCATCGGTAACTACGTACTCGCTTTTTATTTCCAAACCATTTTGTTTGGCATTTTGGATGTAATTCTCAGCTTCGAACCGCGTGCTGTAGGTTCTTATTACAGAAGATCCGTTGCTAACCGAGTAGCCCTTCATATAAACCGGATTCCCATCTCTTCTTGGATTTGCCGGATCTAGCGGTGCCATCCAATATTGGCCATATAATAAGGGTCTTTCCCCGTATTGCTCACGGTTGAGGTATGAGAGTAAAGAAAAGGCGCTCTCTGGGTTGTTTTCGTCCATGGGTGGATTCGCATTCGAGCGAATCATGATGGTGGCATAGGTGGAATAACCCAATAAAACTACACCCACACATATAATTACTGTATTCCAAAGGGGTAAGTCTTTTTTCTTGGTGTAGCCAAGTCCAAAAACAATCAGTCCGGCAATAAGTAAAAGGAAAAAGGCAAGACCAGAGTGGAAGGGAAGCCCCATTCCATTTACAAAAAGCAGCTCAAACTTGGTGGCCAACTTAATGGAGCCTGGTATAATGAGCGATTGAAAAATCCCTAGAATTAAAAGGGAAACCAAAAAGGTGTAAATAACCCCTTTGCGTGTAACCGTAAAGTTTCTGAAATAGTAAACAAAGGCAATGGATGGAATAACCAAAAGGTTAAGTAAGTGAACTCCAATGGAGAGACCCATGAGGTAGGCAATAAGTACCAACCATCTTGTGGCGTGGGGTTGTTCTGCTACCTCATCGTATTTAAGGATAGCCCAAAATACTACCGCTGTAAAAAGCGAAGACATGGCATAAACCTCGCCCTCTTCTGCAGAGAACCAAAAGGAATCTGAAAAAGTGTAGGCCAAAGCACCAATAACTCCACCAACCATAATGGCAACCACGTTACCCATGTCTAAGGCCTTATCTCTTCTCAATTGAAGTTTTTTAAGCAGGGCGGTAATGGACCAGAACAAGAATAGAATAGTGAATGAGCTGGAAAGCACCGAAACCATGTTTACCGCAAAGGCTACATATTCTACGGGAACAAATAGCGAGAAAAAGCGGGACACCAACATAAATAGGGGTGCTCCGGGAGGGTGACCCACCTGAAGTTTGTATGCCGAGGTAATAAATTCACCACAATCCCAAAAGCTGGATGTAGGTTCAACTCCTAAAAAGTAGGTTAGTGTAGCGATTATAAATACCGACCAACCCACCAGGTTGTTTAACTTCTTGTATTCCATGAAATTTACTTAGCGCTGCGAATTTAAAAATATTAGTAGGCCAAGAACCTAACGGATTTCATTTCACTTTTTGCATGTAATAGAAAGTGTTTATATTTGCGCTCGCTTTTACAGCAGTGCCCGATGGTGTAACTGGCAACACGTCTGATTTTGGTTCAGAAGAGTCTAGGTTCGAGCCCTAGTCGGGCAACAATAAAAGAGACCGAACTCCACAAGAGTTCGGTCTTTTTTTTTTGGGAAAGAGCAATTAAGTAGGGCGAGAAGTTTATGCTGAGCGAGACAAAGCAAGCCCCAGTCGACCCACCTCGTTTAGCGTAGCT
>JBMYJC010000090.1:0-7146 GCA_049594055.1 Luteibaculum sp.
TAGACTCAAGGTCTTCTACAGAAAATCGATAGACCCCGCGAGCGATATCTTGTGTGGCTGCCGAAAGGATATCCCAACTGTGCTCACCGCCTGGAAATACGTTGTCTTCACTCTCCTCAGCCCCATAAATCTGGTACCACTTTATGTCCTGGCCATTGGAGTTTTCATCGTGGAAAATCTCATCAATTAAATCCCCAGCAGGGCTAAATACCCGGATGCGACAACGGCTTGGCAGATTTGCGAAATTGATTTTCCTACTGTCGTCTCTAAAGTTGAATTTCCCTTCCCAGGCAGCTCCAGTGTAATAGGGATTTGGGTAAACGTAAGGTTCGTTTTTACTTAAATTTTGGTTGGCAGGAGTACCAGCATATACCCTGAATTCGTTGGAAACTGGGCTGCTTTCCAAAGACTCGAGGTTGCTGGCTTCATTCCCTCGGTCAAATGCGGATATGGCTACTGCATATTGCCAACCGTTTTGAATATTCTTTATGGAGTATTTGTAAACGTATTGATTACTGTCGTTCTCAAAATTTTTGGGGCTTTCCATGCGAATGCTGTTGAACCCGGTTTCATTAAAATATCCATTGCCCGCTAGGTCGTACTCGGCAATTTTTACAAACTCCAGATCCGGAGTGGCACCAGCAACATCAAATCCTAGCTTGGATACATAAATCCGATACCCCTCAAAGTCGAGCTCTTGTGTAATTGGATCTATTGAAGCTTCTGCATTTTCCGTCCAATAAAGGTCTATTTGGTTATTCTGGGCTACTACGCGCGTAACAGGAGCATTGGGTGGGGTGGGTAGGATAAAGCGGGTTATTTTTCCATTGTTGTCCTTGTCTTCCCCTGCATCCAGGATTCCGTTAAAGTTTTTATCCTCTCCGTTAAAAGTGGTTTGTGCCCATTCTGCGTTGGCCACTAAATTCTGCCTGTGGAAATCTGTATTGTCGCTGTTAGGGTTGCCGTCTTCGTTTTTTGGTGCCAGGATAAAAGCAAAAACGGCTTCAATGGTATCACCCGGGGCAAAGTCCCTGAATGGGCCTACCGATAAAAGGTCCGATCGGTTTCCAGCGGTATTTAGCTGTTCCTGTAAGGTTTGAGATCCGCACTCATCGCCACTTTTATTCCAACAGGGATTATCGTTTAAGCCAGCAGTTAATTTCTGATAGCGCTGGTTGTCATCGGTAGGGAGAAAAAATATAGGTTCGCTGGAGTTGTTAAAGGTCCAAGCGTTGTAGTGCACATTAAAATTGTCTTTTTCCCATTGCTTATTCTGTGGGTTAAAGCTTGAATCGAGGGCAAAATGGTGAAAGCCGTATTTGTCCTGTCCTCCCAGGAAGCGCTGGCCCACATAGGATTCGGTAAAGCCTACATCACCTGAGTGGTCATAGCAGTAAGCAATTCCAAGGCTATCCATAAAACCGTTCCCGCCTTTATTGTAAAATGCAGAGCCACCTGCTCCGGCTGGGGTAACATTTACATTTCGCACTACAGTATTTGCCCATAATGCTGTGTAGGCGCTGTCTATAATTCTGTCTCCAACATTGATGAACTTGAGGTTTACAATAACAAAGAAGTCGCTAAAGCTGAAGTTGTAGTTGTATGTTTCCTGGATAACCTTTAAACCCATTGGGAATTCGTGCTGAGAGATTTCCAGGCTTGTTCCGGGTACCACTGTATTAGTATCGGTGTAGGTTGCGATAAAATCCTGATGCGAAACGGCATCAACCGCCAAAAAGGGGCTGGAAAACAGGGAGGATTTAACCTGGAAGGGTGCGTTAGCAATAGGGGTATATTCAAATCCTTGGGCCCCAGTAGAGTACCCACTGGTATTATCGTAAGCCGAAGTGCTTACAAGGGTTTGGCCGTTTACAATCCCACCAAACCAAATCCCCGATTCAAATAGGTGTTCCTTACCAGAACCAGCCGGATATTCACAGCTTGGGGTACCAGTTCCATCTCTATACCCTCTAAAGGCATTACCAAAGGTTCCGATGTTTGTAACATTGAGCCTTACCCTGCATGCGCTTGTTGTTTTCTCCTCAAATGATTGACTAAAAAGTTCAAACACCAGAAAAGTAAAAGCCAAAAACCCCAAAATTTTCATCGCTGCAAAACTAGTTGGCCGGGCAGCGCTGGATTTTTCCTTACTGTTAAGTTTAAGTGAGCAAAATGTTGTGCTTATCCGTTTTGGATCATTTCTGATGTTTTTTTTTGTTGGATAAACAATTGCCCTTTATTTGTGTAGCTACTGCATATGAAAGCAAACATTATCACCATAGGGGATGAAATCCTCATCGGTCAAACTGTTGACACTAACTCTGGCTGGCTGGGGCAGCAACTCAATCAATTGGGAATTACGGTGAGCGAAATTGTGTCTATTTCTGATGACCAGAACCAGATTACTGAGGTGGTTAATCGATGTAGAAAGCAATGCGAGCTTTTATTGATTACCGGAGGACTGGGGCCAACCAAAGATGACATCACCAAACACACCCTGGCCAAACTGTTTGGATCCAAGCTAGTTCGCAACAAAGAAATTGAAGCCGACATTGTTGGCTTTTTTGAAAAAGCCGGTAGGCCTGTACTTGAGGTGAATAGGATGCAAGCCGATTTGCCGGATAATGCGGTCATTTTGAGAAATACTCTGGGTACCGCATCGGGGATGTTGTGGGATATGGATGGCTGCATAACTGTATCCATGCCCGGTGTTCCCTACGAGATGATGTCCATGGTGGAGCAAGGTCTAATACCTTATATAAAGGAGAAAGCAATACCTGAAATCAAGGTGATCCACAAGCATGTTCTAACGGCAGGAATAGGGGAGTCTGCTCTGGCGCATAAACTAGAAGACTGGGAAAATCGCTTTAGAGCCGAGGGTTTTAAATTGGCCTATTTGCCTAATCCGGGTTTGGTAAAACTGCGCCTTTCCTACTACGGAAAGGATGAAGAGGATAGGGTGAACAGTCGCCTGGAAACCTATTTATCCGAGTTGCCGGAGATTATTGGTAGCTATTATTTAGGAGAGGGAGATAGGAGTGTTTCTAAATTACTGGCATCCCGTCTGGAAGAGCAAGGCCTGAGTTTAGGACTGGTAGAGTCTTGCAGCGGAGGGTTTATTGCACACACTATTACCAACAATCCGGGAGCTTCAGCTTATTTTAAAGGGGGAATAACGCCCTATTCCAATCAAATCAAATCCTCCTTGTTAGGTGTTAAGGCAGAAACCTTAAAAAAATACGGAGCGGTTAGCGAGCAAGCAGCAAGAGAACTAGCCGAATTCGGTAAGAGTTTACTGCAGTGCGACTACTGTATTTCTACCACGGGCATTGCAGGTCCAGCAGGTGGAACAGACGCAAAACCGGTGGGGTTGGTGTACATTGGAATCAGTGGAAAAAGCACCAAAGTTTTCGAAAATCGTTTTTTTGGCTCACGCGAGCGGGTTATAGAACGCACCTGCAACACAGCCCTAGCAAATTTGCATAAAATAATAGGTCAGGATTTTCAGATTAACTGAAAAAAGGTATATTTGCGCCCACTTTAACGAAAGGCAGAAGCGATGGCAAGAGCGTGTCAGTTAACAGGTAAGCGTTTTATGGTAGGAAACAATGTTTCCCACTCGAAGAGAAGAACCAAAAGAAGGTTTTACCCAAACTTGGTAACCAAGAAATTTTTTGTTCCAGAGAAGAACGAATGGGTTACACTTAAGGTGTCTACATCGGCACTAAAGACAATTAACAAAATTGGAATTTCTGCAGCCCTTAAAAGAGCTGGTCAGGAAGGTTTAGTATAATCTAGGAAGTATCTAAGTCATGGCGAAGAAAGGAAAAGGGAATAGGGTTCAGGTGATTATGGAGTGCACCGAGCACAAGGAGAGCGGAATGCCCGGTACTTCCCGTTACATTACTGTGAAGAACAGAAAAAATACTCCGGATAGATTAGAGCTTAAGAAGTACAATCCTATCCTTAAGAAAGTTACCGTACACAAAGAAATTAAGTAATATTTTAAGCTATGGCTAAGAAAACAGTTGCATCGCTTCAGAAAGCAGAAAGTAAAAACCTTACCAAGGCGATTAAAATGGTGAAGTCTCCTGTTACAGGAGCATACACTTTTAAAGAGGAAATTGTTACCAACGATAAGGTTCAAGAATTTTTTAAAGGATAATTCGCAATACCAGCGAATCGTTAAAGGCTTGTTTCACAGGAAATAAGCCTTTTTTTGTTTCCTTTAACTGCTAATACTACATCATGGGATTATTCAGCATGTTTAAGAAGGCCGACAAAGGCCAGCTGGAAAAAGGTATAGAACCTACCAAAACTTCCATTTTAGATAAGATTACGCGGGCAGTGGCGGGAAAAAGCCGGGTGGATAATGCCCTGCTTGACGAGCTAGAGGAGGCCTTGATTAGTGCCGATGTTTCTGTAGAAACTACCCTGCACATTATTGATAAGCTGGAAGAACGAATTGCCCGAGATAAGTATATCAATACCACTGAATTTTGGGAATTTCTTAAAGATGAGATCGCCAAGTTGTTGGATAAAGGCCAACGAGTGGATTTTACCCAGGAACAAGCCAAACCCTATGTAATTCTGGTAGTTGGAGTGAATGGCGTTGGAAAAACCACCACCATTGGGAAAATCGCGCATCAATTTAAGTCGGCTGGAAAAAAAGTTTGTTTAGGTGCGGCCGATACCTTTAGGGCAGCAGCAATAAACCAGTTAAAAATTTGGGGTGAACGCGTTGATGTTCCCGTAATAGCCCAGGAAATGGGCTCAGATCCCGCCTCCGTTGCTTATGATGCCGTGAGCTCTGCCGTTTCGCAAAAGGCTGATGTAGTAATTATTGACACCGCTGGAAGGCTCCACAACAAATCGGGTTTAATGGCCGAGTTGGGCAAGATCAAACGGGTAATCAGCAAGGTAATACCAGATGCCCCACATGAAACCCTTTTGGTTTTAGATGCAAGCACTGGCCAAAATGCTATAGAACAAGCCAAGCAGTTTACCGAGGTTACTCAGGTTAATGCTATTGCTTTGACCAAATTAGATGGTACCGCAAAAGGTGGTGTGGTAATAGGAATTTCTCATCAGTTTGATGTTCCCGTAAAATATATCGGTATAGGAGAACAAATGGACGATTTGCAGCTTTTTGTCCCCAAAGCTTTTGCAGATTCGCTGTTCGAAAATTAAGCGTATAACATGAAAACCAAAGGCCTGAAAAAGAATAAGGTGAATGTAGTAACCTTAGGCTGCTCCAAGAATATTTATGATTCTGAGGTGCTGATGGGACAACTGCGTGCCAATAATTTTGAGGTAGAGCACGAATCAAAAAAGGATGATTCCTCTATTGTTATTGTAAATACCTGTGGATTTATAGACAACGCCAAAGAAGAATCTGTAAATACCATTTTGCGTTATGCACATGCTAAAAACGAGGGTTGGATAGATAAACTCTACGTTACAGGATGTCTCTCTCAGCGTTATAAGCCCGATCTGGAAAAAGAAATTCCTGAAGTGGACTCCTTTTTTGGTACACGCGATTTACCGCGTTTGCTAAAGACCTTAAAAGCGGATTATAAGCAGGAGCTCGTAGGCGAGCGTCTCTTAACCACTCCCAATCATTTCGCATACTTTAAAATAGCCGAAGGCTGCGATAGACCTTGTTCTTTTTGTGCCATCCCGCTCATGCGAGGGAAACATGTATCCACGCCAATGGATAAGCTGGTTTCGCAAGCGGAAGCTTTAGCTGCGCAGGGCGTAAAAGAGCTAATTCTTATTGCGCAAGATTTAACTTATTACGGCCTGGATATTTACAAGGAAAGAAAGCTATCCGACCTCATTAAAGAGTTGGCCAAGGTAGATGGCATTGAATGGATTCGTTTGCATTACGCATATCCTAGCGGCTTCCCCATGGATGTTATAGAAACCATGGCCAGTGAGCCCAAACTTTGCAATTATCTGGATATTCCCTTGCAGCATGCCAGTAACAACATGCTAAAGGCCATGCGTAGAGGAATTACCAAAGAAAAGACCACCAAATTAATCTCAGATATCAGGGCCATCGTTCCCGAGATAGCCATTAGAACAACACTTATTTCTGGGTATCCTGGTGAAACCGAAGAGGATCATCGCGAAATGTTGGAATGGGTTGAACAAATGCGCTTTGAGCGCTTGGGGGTGTTCACCTACAGCCACGAAGAAAATACGCATGCCTATAATTTTGAGGATGATGTGCCCCAAGAAATTAAGGAGGAAAGAGTTGCAGAAATTATGGAATTGCAACAGGGAATTTCTGATGAACTCAACCGCAACAAACTTGGAAAAACCTTCCAGGTGCTTATTGATCGGGTGGAAGGCGATTACTTTGTAGGCCGCACAGAATTTGATTCGCCAGAAGTGGATAACGAGGTGTTAATTAATAAGAAACACTACTTGCGGATAGGCGATTTTTGTAAGGTTGTTGTCGACAAAACAGAAGCCTTCGATTTATATGGAACTCCCATTGACTAAGTCGTTACAAGAGACAGCCAAAGTCTTTGAAATCCCTTTTGAAAAAACTGGTTTTTTTGGGAAAGTTCCCCAAATGTTGGCCAACAATAATCCGCTGCTCAAACCCTATTTATACGATTTTCCAAGTATAGAATCCTTTCGCAAGAAGGCCCGGGAAAGAGTTACGGATTTCCAATATCGCGATCAGTTAAAAGCGGCAATCAAAAATTCTTCCTCAGGGCTTGAATTATCAGCAGCGCAACAGAATAATTTGGAGTTACTGGGTGAGAAAAATACCCTAACAGTTTGTACCGGGCATCAAGCCTGTTTTTTAGGAGGTCCGCTTTATTTTGTTTACAAAGCCCTTCATACCATAAAATTAGCCCAGGAGCTGAATGAGAAATTAGATGGGTTCAAAGTGGTTCCAATCTTTTGGCTGGCTGGTGAAGACCACGATTTTGATGAGATTGCCCAAATCACGGTTTTTGGTAAAAAGAAGGCGCTTTCCAATCCAGACAATTTAGTGCCGGTTGGAGAGATAGATAAATCCGTTTTTGAAGAGTTAAAATCATTTGCACTCAGCTTTTTTGAGGGTTGGGAGAGCGAAGCGGAAATTAAAGCCTGGTTGGAAGAGGCCTGGGGTAATTCTAATACGCT
>JBMYJC010000091.1:0-7128 GCA_049594055.1 Luteibaculum sp.
TTTGGAACATGAGCGCCAATACCTTAACAAGAACTATAAGAATTGGGAGGATCTGCGGAAAAGCTTCCTAACCGATAGAGACCGGGAAGAACAATTGAATCGTTTTGCCAAGCAGGATTTCCAGCATTTTATAAAAGGGAACGACATGAACGCCTGGTGCCATGGGGCAGCGGGGGCAGGTCTTACCCGGGTTTACAATTACGAAGCGCTCCAACCATATAAGCATAATGATGAGGAGCTAACAATGGCCATAAACAAAACCCATGAAACGGAATTGGGTAAAGATGACCGAGAGATGGAAATCTTATGCCATGGATATGCAGGCAATGGGAACCTCTTTGTTGCCGAATATCTAAGAACAGGCAATTCTGAGATGCTGGAAAAAGCGCAAGCAGTGGCTGAAAAAATTATTCGCAACGCTAAAGAGCGAGGAAACTACCGTTGCGGCTACGGGGCACCTCCAACTACCTCAGATACATCCCTATTTATGGGCAATGCGGGAATAGGTTGGTATTTTTTGCGCTGTCTGTTTCCAAACCAAATAGAAGATATTTTGTGTCCCTCTCTTCCAGAGGTAGACTGGTCCAATCATTTTAAATCCTTTACCAACGAATCCATCTGGAAACTAATCCTGGAGAAGTACCCTGTTAACGCGCAGCAAGTTCAGACCACTGAATTTACCTTGGGCAGCCTAAAAACAGTACTGAAATCACCAGAATTAGATTTTCTGCAAAAAGATGCTTTGCAACCGAGTTTTGCCCTAACCCACGCTGCTAAATCTTACTACCACAAAAACCCGCAATTAACGGAGAAGGATATACTGAGTGTCGCCCCACATATTTTCATTCGCGAATCGGGTGAGGATCTGGAACTTTTTATCTCTGAAGGGGAGGGTATTAGTACCTTTCAGATCTCTGGCATAGCACAAATCCTGATGCAGCGCATAAATGAGAGCTCTATTGGATACCAGGATCTGCACCATTGGATATTTAATGAATTTGAGGTGGATGAGCAGGAGAAAGAAGCCTTAAAGCAGGCTATTGATGGACAGTTACAGGAATTTCTCAAGGCGGGTATTATCTGGAAAAATATTTCAGAGGACTTGCTCAACCAATTGAAAAGGCACGAAACACTAAGCTCATAAATCAATTATGAAATACACCCAACAAATAGAGATAAATCTGCCAAGGGAGCAGGTTGTCCAACTCATTCAGGATCCTGATAATTTGAAGCATTGGCAGCGCGGCTTTATTGCTTTAGAACACAGCAGCGGAAATCCTGGCGAAAAGGGAGCCACTTCTGTGTTAAAGTACCAAATGGGCAAGCGAAGAATAGAAATGACCGAGGAAATACTGGATGTTAATTGGCCCGAAAAGTTTGATGTTCTGTACGAAGCCAGGCAAGTGAAAAACATCCAACGAAATAGATTTGAGGAGCTTGAAAACAACAAGACCCTGTGGATATCTGAAGCAGAATTTAAATTGTCTGGCCCCATGAAAATAATGGGCTTGTTGATGAAAGGGGCTTTCAAAAAGCAGAGCTACCGCTATTTGGAAGATTTTAAATCCTTTGCGGAAGGAAGTCATCCATAGAACCCCAAGCTTTCTTTCTGGGTTAAATAACTATGAAAGTTTTACTCACCGGAGCAACAGGGTATATCGGTAAGCGATTGCTACCACTTTTATTGGAAGAAGGCCATGAGGTATTCGCCTTAGTTCGCGATAAGAACAGGTTTAATCCACCTGAGTTGGGCCATAATCAGTTAAAAATTTTTGAGGCCGATTTACTGGAAAAACAAGAGCTAAAAAATCTTCCAAGGGCAGATGTAGCCTACTATTTGGTTCATTCCATGTCGGCTAGCCTAGACGAATTTGACAACCTTGAAGCAAAGTCTGCAGAGCATTTTAAAGAGGCCGCCAATGCTGCAGGTATCAAACAGGTTATCTATTTAAGTGGATTGGCCAATGCATCCAATCTATCCAAACACCTAAAATCCAGACTGCAAGTAGAGGAGGTTCTATCCACTGGAAATTTTGCTCTAAGCACACTAAGAGCAGGAATAATCGTGGGCTCTGGCTCTGCTTCTTTTGAAATTATCCGAGACCTGGTGGAAAAGTTACCCGTTATGGTTGCCCCAAAATGGCTTCATACCAAATGTCAACCCATAGGCATTGCAGATGTGCTGAGTTTTCTTTTTGGTTGTTTGGGAAATCCAAAAACATTCAATGACACCTTTGATATAGGCGGTGCAGATGTCTTAACGTACAAGGAAATGCTGCTTCAGTATGCTGAAACTCGGGGCTTAAGACGTTGGATAGGAATTGTTCCGGTGATGACCCCCAGGCTATCCTCTTATTGGTTGTATTTTGTTACCTCTACCTCCTACAAACTGGCAGTATCTCTTGTAGATAGCATGAAGATTGAAGTTGTATGTAAGGATCATCGGCTCCAGGAAATTCTAAATATCCAGCCTAGAAGTTACCGTGCTGCATTGCAGCGCACCTTTGATAAAATTGATCAGAACGCAATTGTTTCCAGTTGGAAAGACAGTCTTAACAGCGGAACCTTTAAGCAGGATATCGCTCGCTACATAGAGGTTCCAAGCAATGGCTGTTTTTTTGATAAACGCCAATGCAAGGTGAGCTCTGAGGAAAGAACTCTGGAGAAAATATGGAGCATTGGTGGGCGCAATGGTTGGTATGCTGGTAATTTTTTGTGGCGTTTACGGGGTCTTTTAGATAAGCTGGTTGGAGGGGTTGGATTAAGACGCGGAAGAACTCATCCAAGCAAAATAAATAGCGGAGATGCATTGGATTTTTGGCGGGTGATCTTAGCCGATAAACAGCAGAAAAGGCTCCTTCTTTTTGCAGAGATGAAACTTCCTGGAGACGCCTGGCTGGAATTTAAAATTAAAGATGGCATCTTATATCAGGAAGCAACTTTTAGACCCTTGGGTCTGGCAGGACGTCTCTATTGGTATCTGGTTTATCCCTTTCATGGTATAGTATTTAGCGGAATGCTTAAAGAGTTGAGCGCATAAAAAAAGCGGTCTAGTTAAAGGTTTCTCCACCTTTTCTAACAACCGCTTTTAAAAAAATCTATTAGGCTTATTTGGCCGCTAGGGCATCAAAGAAATCCAACTGCTCGCCAAGTAGAGCAAAGTTATTTTGATTCATTTCATAAACCTGGGTTCCTCCTGTGGTTAAGTATAGCTCTACTCGGTTTTCCTCCAACTGCTTAGCTAGGGGCTGGGTAGTACCATCTTTCAATAAATTCCACGTTTTATTCTCGGCAGTGTAAAGCAAATTAATGGCTTCACCTGTTGCGCAACTCTCTATTTGAAAATTGTTTTTGCTTGCAGTAAGGATATAGTCTTGCCCCTTTACGTTTACACGTTTTTGCTCAAACTCACCATCATTCATTGATATCGGGTTAGAACCGGTCCAAAACTCAATGAGATTAAAAAGGACTAAATCCAAGATTCCAACAGCCTGATATACTGGGATTGCAAACATGGCCCAAAACAGAATGTTGTTAGCAACCTTGCTGTCGGTAACACTTTCATTCCAGGAGTATACCCCGCGAATTAGTTTAAAACTACCCATGCAACTACTCATGCTAAATAGCACTCCGATTAATAATCCGCTAATCAATTTCTTTTTCATGTGGAAGGAGTTTATTGGTTTTTGAGAAAGGTAGAAAATTTAATTACCGTTCATTAAATCTTCAATCTCTTCCGCTTCAATGGGGATATTTTTCATTAGATCATCGTATCCATTTTCTGTAATCAGGATGTCATTCTCCAGGCGAATTCCCAGTCCTTCTTCCTGGATGTAAATACCAGGTTCAACGGTAAATACCATTCCCGCACTTATGGGTTCGTGCCATAAACCAACATCGTGAACATCCAAGCCAATAAAGTGGGACGTTCCATGCATAAAATACTTTTTGTAAGCTGGCCAAGCGGGGTCTTGGTTTTTAAGGTCTGTTTTATCTAACAGTCCTAACTGCAACAATTTATCCTCCATTAACTTTCCAACCTCTTTGTGGTAATCATTCAGAAAAACACCTGGTTTTAACAGGTCCATGGATTTTCTTTGTACGTCAAGCACTGCATTGTACACTTCCTTTTGTCTCGCTGTAAATCTCCCGTTTACTGGTATAGACCTACTGAGATCTGAAGCATAATTTGCGTACTCTGCCCCAACGTCCAAAAGCAATACATCACCGTCTTTGCATTCCCCTTTATTCTCAATGTAGTGCAAAACGCAGGCATTAGGTCCAGAGGCAACAATGGGTGTATAGGCAAAACCTCTGGAACGGTTTCTCAGAAACTCATGCATGAGTTCCGCTTCAATTTCGTATTCCTTTACACCGGGTTTTACAAAGCTCAACAGCCTTCTAAAACCCTTTTCGGTGATTTTGCAGGCTTCTCGCATCAACTCTATTTCTCGAGCTTCTTTTTTAGCACGCAAGCGGTGCATTAATGGCGCAGACCTGAGAAATGCATGATTGGGAAACAGGGCGCGAATCTCTTTATTCAAACGATCTTGTCTGGTTTCCACCTCGGTATTTGCCCTTAAGTGTTCATTGGCGTTCAGGTAAATTCCTGCTGCGGCAAAAGCTGCTGTCTTTAGTTTGGAATCTAAATCTTTAGTCCAGTGCACATTTTTTATTCCAGTCTCTTTGGTTGCCTGTTCTTTTGTGAGTTTGGCGCCTTCCCATACAGCGATATGTTCATTGGTTTCTCGTACAAAAAGCATCTCGCGCATGTTGGGATCCGGAGCTTCTGGATAGAGTACCAAAACAGTTTCCTCCTGGTCTACACCTGTTAAATAGAAAAGGTCGTTGTTTTGCCTAAAAGCCAAAGTTCCATCGGCATTGGTAGGTAAAATATCGTTGCTAAAAAATATGGCCATGCTGTTAGGCGCCATCTTAGATGCAAACTTTGCTCGGTTCCGGCTAAAAAGTTCTTGGCCAATCTTTTCGTATCTCATGATTATTTGCTTTTGAAAACGAACAAACATACAAAGATTGTTAGGCCCTTAAATGCCTTATACCCGTATAAGAAATGATTATAGAACTAAGGGTTTTCTACCGATGTTTTCTGAGCACATTGAGGAAGTCAACAATTTAAATGGAGTCTAAATAACCTCCCCTTTTGAAATGAAAACAACGGGCTTTTACATTTGTTGACTTGATTAAAACAAATAGGCTTTATGGCGAAAAAAGGTTGGTTGAAAAGTTCGATCGGAAGGAAGTTAGCAATGGCGCTTTCCGCACTTTTCCTTTTGCTGTTTTTGGTGCAGCACCTCACAATAAATATGACCTCCGTTATCAGTGCAGATCTCTTTAACGAGTTATCGCATTTTATGGGAACTAACTTCCTGGTGCAGAACCTGTTACAGCCGGTTCTAATAGCTGGTGTGCTTTTCCATTTTATAATGGGTTTTATACTGGAAGCTCGCAACAACAGTGCTCGTTCGGTGAAGTATGCGTACAGCAACGCACAGGCAAACAGTACCTGGGCATCTAGAAACATGATTATTTCTGGTGTGGTAATACTTCTTTTTCTAGGTCTTCATTTCTACGATTTCTGGATCCCAGAGATCAATACCAAGTATGTAGAAGGAGATATGTCCGGATTAAATGAGGCAGGTGAATTCCGCTATTTTGAGGAACTGCAGCACAAATTTGTTAGTCCAGTTAGGACTGGTTTGTATTGCCTGGCTTTCATTGCACTGATTTTTCACTTGCAACATGGCTTTGCCTCTGCATTCCAGTCGGTTGGAGTGAATAACAGAAAATATACCCCGGGAATAAAAGCATTCGGAAAGATTTATGCCATTGCCATTCCGCTTGGATTTGTTGTTGTGGCCTTATACCACCACTTTACTCACTTATCCCACTAAAAAATTAAGCTATGTCTAAACTAGATTCCAAAATACCAGAGGGTCCATTAGCTGATAAATGGACACAACATAAATCTGAAGTTCCCTTAGTTAGTCCAGCCAACAAAAGACTTATTGATGTAATTGTTGTGGGGACCGGATTGGCTGGAGCCTCAGCTGCCGCATCTCTTGCCGAGCTTGGATACAACGTAAAAGCATTTTGCTTTCAGGATTCTGCCAGACGTGCTCACTCTATTGCAGCACAAGGAGGAATAAACGCGGCAAAAAATTACCAGAATGATGGAGATTCTGTTTATCGCCTTTTCTACGATACCATTAAAGGTGGGGATTACAGATCCAGAGAAGCAAACGTTCACAGACTTGCCGAAGTATCTACAAGCATCATCGATCAGTGCGTAGCGCAAGGGGTTCCTTTCGCAAGAGAGTACGGTGGTCTTTTGGATAACAGATCTTTTGGTGGAGTTCAGGTTTCCAGAACATTCTATGCCAAAGGGCAAACGGGTCAGCAACTTCTACTGGGAGCATATTCTGCGCTTTCCCGCCAGGTTGGAAAGGGGAAAGTAAAAATGTACAGCCGCCACGAGATGTTGGAATTAGTGCTGGTGGATGGAAAAGCAAGGGGAATAATTGCTCGGAATTTAATTACTGGTGAAATTGAGCGTCATAGCGCTCATGCGGTAATCTTGGCCTCGGGTGGATACGGTAACGTGTTTTACTTATCTACCAACGCCATGGGAAGCAACTGCACAGCAGCTTGGAAAGCACACCGCAAGGGGGCGTATTTTGCAAATCCATGTTTTACGCAGATTCACCCTACATGCATTCCCGTTTCTGGAGATTACCAGTCTAAGCTAACGCTGATGTCTGAGTCCCTGAGAAACGATGGTAGAATTTGGGTTCCCAAGAAAAAAGAGGATGCTGAGGCAATAAGAGCTGGAAAGCTTAAGCCTACCCAATTAAAAGAGGAGGATAGAGATTATTATTTGGAAAGAAGATACCCCTCATTTGGTAACCTCGTTCCCAGAGATGTAGCTTCTCGTGCTGCTAAGGAGCGCTGCGATGCCGGATTTGGAGTGAACAAAACCGGCCAGGCGGTTTACCTGGATTTTTCAAGTGCTATTCAGCGCTACGGAAAAACCGAGGCCAATGTACGAGGCTTAAGCAATGCAGATGCCGATACTATCACCAAATTGGGTAAGGAAGTAGTGGAAAAAAA
>JBMYJC010000092.1:0-3140 GCA_049594055.1 Luteibaculum sp.
CAATTGGTCAAACCACAGTGTACCGCATGCTAAAAGAAAGTGAGTAGTTATGGACACTATTTTACCCAATTCTGAATCTGACCTAAGCAAGTATTTATACGCCCTGCTAGCCTTGGCCGTGTTTATTGTGCTTGGCCAATTGGTGAAAAGACTCATTAGCAAGGCGCTGAAAAAACAAGGCCGCTTTAACCTGGCAACGGGCTTTTCACTACAACTACTAGCCTGGGTATTTTACATAGTGGGTTTGGCTATTGCCGTTAACCTTTTGGGTTATTCCAAATTTTTCAGTGGAATTCTGGCCGGTGCAGGTGTTGGGGCCATCATCATTGGATTTGCTTTTAAAGACATCGGGGAGAATTTTTTATCCGGAATTTTGCTGGCCTTTAACCGTCCTTTCGAGATTGGAAATATCATAGAAATAGAAGGTTTTAAAGGTAGGGTGAGAAAACTAAATCTTAGAAATACCCATGTGCGCAACATAGATGGTCGCGATATTTTTATTCCCAATGCCACATTAATTAAAAGTCCGCTGGTAAACTACACCATTGATGGCATGTTAAGGCTGGACTTCATGCTTGGGGTTGCTCCAGAATCTAATCTGATTGAAGTACGGGATCTCATCGTTCAATGGCTTTCAGAAAGAGATTTTGTGCTTAAAAATCCGGGACCCGATGTAGTTGTGCAGGAATTGGGTGTTTCAACCGTAGACCTCCAGGTCTTGTTTTGGGTGGATTTATTGCATAGCCCTAAATCTGGAGATGCTGGCACCTTGGGGATGTCGGCACGCAGCGAGGCCATTGTTGGAATAAAAGAACTGCTAGACGCTCATAACATAGAAATGCCTGCCACCATCTTGGAGCACAAAATGTACAGGGATAATAGCTTTAGGGTGAGTTCCTAAGCGCTTGTAGAACCTAATCATTTTTGCTTCAATTGGGTAATTCGCTTTTCACCTCTTCTTTACAAGCCCTCTTTCCCCGCCTTTCCATTTTCAAAATGAAAATCCTTTTCAAAATGAAAATGATTTTTTCCGCTTGAATTTTCTAAGGCACTGATAATCAGTGATGTAAAATTCTTGGCACGCAATTGTATATAGGCATGGAGAACAAATAAAAACAACCATGACTAGCCGATTAAAGAGTAGTGCCAGAAGAAAGTCACAGAGCCTGTTTGGATCCAAAACCAAAAGCTACACTCGCATTAAAGAAGGAGGGTGCATGCTATTTGCCAATTACGAACAGTCTGTAACGCACATCATGCGCTACTACCAGAATTTCAAATAATCGGCATCTGTAACTAAAACCCTAAACCCAAATTATTATGAGACCTATTGTAAAACAAATTGCCCTTGCAAGCATAGCACTTCCCCTGATGGTGAGTTGTGTGAGCAGCAGAAAGTATGAAGAAGCGCTTAACAGAGAAGATCAGCTAACGGAAGAGAATAGAGCGTTACTATCTGATTTGAATCGCGCAAAAGACAACCTGGCCGAGTACCAGAGCAAGCTTAACAAGAAAGAAAAGGAGAGTGCTTCTCTATTAACTGAGAAAGAACTTGAATTACAAGAGCGCGAGCGCAAACTAGAGCAATTAGAGGCTTTGGTACGCGAGCAGAAAATGGCCGTACAGGCTTTGCACCAAGAGGTGTGTAGTGCGCTAAAATGCTTCACCCCCGATGAATTAAAAGTGGATGTTAGAGACGGAAAGCTTTATGTGTCTATGAGTGAGCAATTGCTTTTCCCTTCAGGGTCTGCAAACGTAAACGACAGAGGCCAGGAAGCGGTAGAAATGCTATCCACGGTATTAAAAAACAGCGATTTGGAGATCATGATTGAAGGTCACACCGACAATGTTCCCATCAAAACCGATCGTTTTCCAGACAACTGGGCCTTGAGTGTAGCTCGTGCTAACGCAGTAACCCGTTTGATGGTAAACTCAGGAATAGACCCCGAACGCGTAATCTCTTCTGGTAGAGGTGAGTTTGCTCCAATAGCAAGTAATGCAACTGCCGAAGGAAAACAAAAGAATCGCAGAACAGAGATTGTTTTAGCTCCGCGCTTAGACAGACTTTGGAAACTAACAGAAGCAGAAAATATTAACACAACAGCCTTGTCTAAATAATACGAGATCAATCAAATCCAAAAACAAAAAGTCATGAAAACACAGAAAGAAAAGAATATCGAGATTTTCAAAACCGTAGCAATTGTGTTGCTACTAGTAGGAACAACAGTTGCCGGTAGCATTGCCTACAAGCAAACACAAAAAAACGCAGAATTAGAGCAGCGTTTAGTTGAGCTAGGAGCAGACATTGACGGTTTAAATGCAGACAACCTGGAAGCTTTTAGAGAGATTGAGGCCAACTTGGCTAGCATCTCCAAGCACGAAGGAAATATCCGCGAAACAGAGAGCCTGGAAGGGATAGAAGATCCTAAGGAGCGCATTAAGATGGAGATAGCTGCAATAGAGAAACTGGTAGCAAAAAACAACGAAATAATTGCGCAGTTAAATAAAACGGTGGACGGTAAAAATGGTCGTCTTGCAGCCTACAAAAAAGAAGTTGGTCAGCTTAAAACCCGTATTGATGAGTACAAAGCCACCTTAGAGGAGCTGGAAATGGAGAACAACCAATTGGCAGCTAACCTACAAGGGCAGGTAGAACGCAACAAGGACTTGGAAAACACCATCCAGGAAACTGAAAAAGTACTTGTTGAAACTGAGAAAGAGGTAAATAAGTTGGATAAATCCCTACACAGAGCTTACTACACGGTAGGTGACTTCAAAGAATTAAAAGACAAATCTATCGTTACTAAAGAGGGTGGAATTTTAGGAATAGCTTCTGCTAAACAATTGAACCCGGAATTAAACCCAAAATCCTTCACAGAGATCGACTTGAGATTCTTAAAAAAGATCCCAGTTTTCAAAAAGAATGCTGAGATAGTAACAGCTCACGATCCTAGCTCTTACGAAGTAAAAAGCGATGGTAACACAGTAGAGTGGATTGAGATTAAAAACCCAGAATTGTTCTGGCAGAATTCTAAATACTTAGTGGTGGTTACAAAAGACGGTTGGATTTAAGAAATAGGCTCCACTACTAAAACAAAACCCCAGGCATCTGCTCCGCCTGGGGTTTCTGTTTTTATACA
>JBMYJC010000092.1:3150-7067 GCA_049594055.1 Luteibaculum sp.
CAATGCTGTGTTTTACATCACCGTGATTTTTTCAGTGCTTTTTCCTCCATCTAAGTATTGTACTTCCAGGAAATAAACACCCTTGGGCCAGTGGCTAATGTCCACGCGCTTTAAAAGGGCTTCGTTTAGCGTATAAAAAACCGTTCTTCCTTCCGCAGAATAAGCTCTAACGCTTTTTAGGGAGCGGTTTTTATTAGGATTAATCTGCAAGTATTGAGAGGCTGGGTTTGGGTAAACCACACTTTTTTTGGCCGCTTTCAGGTTTTCAATTCCGGTTGATGGGCTGTTGCAAACGCGATCGTACATAAAGGCATTAACAAAGTTGAAGGTGGTATCCATGTACGCAGCATTTCCTACAAAAGGAACATGGCCAGCTCCAAAAAAGGTGTAAAAATCATTGGTTACGCCAACTTCCTCAGCTCTTCTGTGGATAGCTGCGGAACCTGCCACTGGGTAGTTAATTCCCAGAATTCGCACGGTATCTTCATCGTAGGGTACTGTTTCGTCTTCTGTACCATGCATGGAAACAATTGGAACATCTCCAACATCTAACCATTCCTTTTCGCCTAATGCTCCACATAAATTAATTACCCCGGCCACTTTGGTAGAATATCCAGGATTTCCACTTTTTCCTTCCAATCCACCGCTTCGCTCATACTCTGGTCTCAGAATATCGGGAACCTCTTCATCTTCCAGGTAAGCTGCGTGCAGGGCACAAAAGGCACCCGCTGAAACTCCTCCAATGTAAATTTGGTTGGTGTCAATTCTAAAGGGGTTACCCAATTCAGAAGCAGAGCGGTATAGAAAGCGAATGGCAGCTTTCATATCGTGGGTTCCCTTTAAAACAGCACGCGTAGCATTTTCTGGAGTAGGGTTAACTAACAATTCATCAGAAAGTCTGTAATCTATGGAGACACAAACATAACCCTCAGCCGAAAAGCGGTTACAGAGCTCTACAATATCTGGAGAGACCCTTGCTCCGTAAACAAAAGCGCCACCAAAAGCCAACATAATTACCGGCCTGTTAGCAGTTTCAATGTCTAAGGCGGGCTGGTAAACATCCATAAAAAGGGGATAGGAATTTACCTCGCCCGTGTTAAGAGTGTCGAAAGTAACTTCTGCTGTTCCGAAAGGAATTGCGGGAGTTATTGCAACCTCGGGATAAATGGCTTCTTGAAAGCGGCCGTTGCTGCAATCGTTCTGAGCGGAAAGCGAAAATGTAAACGCTAGGCTCAGTAAAAGGTAGAGATTCTTCATGGAAACTAGGTTAATGGTTATCGCGAAAATAACCTAGTCTTAATGTTTAGGCAATCTGAAAATTTAAAGGTATTTTATTCCCAACTACCCCATTTCTCTAGATCTCTTCGTTCTTTTTTGGTTGGGCGACCGGCACCTTTGTCTCTTCTTGCAAAAACAATTTGTCTCTGCATTTTGGCTTTTAGGTATTCACTTTCTGGCGTGTGGTCAATAATGTAGTTCTCTACCAGTTTAGCGCCAACACGGCGTTCCAGTAGTTCCTTAACCTCTATTTGCTTTTGAATACTGCCACGTCTGTAACTTATTCGGTCTCCAATTTTTGCTATGCGAGAAGGTTTAATTATGTCTCCATTAACCTTTATTCTTCCACCACGAATTGCATCGGTTGCCTGGGAGCGAGTCTTATACACCCTAACACACCAAAGCCACTTATCCATTCTTACCTCCATAGGGTAAAAATAAAAAAGTGGCTTCTAGTATTTCGTTAATCTAAGGAGTTTATTCACCTTCCGGCTGAACCGGCACGGGTTTCATCAATCGCTTTTCTTTAAGGGCAGCATCTTTTTGTCCTTTGGCCTCTTCCTCCAAATTCAAATATGCTTTGAACTGCTCATCAGAAAGGATGGCTTTAACCTACTGATTATAGGTTTGATCAATAAGTGTTTGCTGCTCTTTAAAGCTGTCTCTTTCCTGTTGGATGGCCTCACGCTGAGCTCGCATTTCCTCCTGCTTTGCTTCCATCTCAGCGCGCTCAGATTTTAAGGTTTCCCTTTTTTCTTTCATTTCCGCTCGCTTTTGGGCTTTTAAGGCCTCCATCGCTTTTAATTCTTCCAGGTGGATTTTCTCTAAGCGCAAAACTTGTTGTTCAGTAAGATCAACCTGGGCAGCTACGCGCGCAGTCATGGCTTTTGCCCTTTTTTCCATTTGATCCATACGATCCATCTGATCGTCCTGTCCAAATCCCAGGAATGGGAGGCTAAATGCGACTGTTAAAATTAGTGGTTTAAGGATGTGTGTTCTCATAACAAATTCTTTTCCCTTAAGGTAGCAATTCTAGTGCCAAGAAATATTAATTACATCCTAAATCTGCTTTTGCGGCATCATCATTCATCGGAAAGCAAAGTCCGGAAGGAAGGGCCTCTGGTACATAGCGTTCCAAATTAGGGTCGAACAAACCTTCTTCTATAAATGCAGTAATCGCTTTAATTTCATCCTCGCTTAAGCCTAAGGGTCTAAACGCAGGTGATAATTGGCTTGCAGGTACAATTGGGTTTTGTGCCACACCGGCATTTTTATAGCGAACTACAGCTTCTACGCTTCTAAAACTTCCACCATGTCCATAGAACGGAGATTGTGTTAAGTTGTACAACTGTGGCACTTTAAATTTGTAGTTGTCTGAAGCTCTTCCAGTAAAACCGCCTCTACCTTTTTTGGTGGCTTCGTCCACGGTTTTAAACACATCGGCATCATTAAAATCGTTCATTCCATATGCATGGAAAGCCATTGAATTTAAAGCTGGACCTTTGTGACAGGATCCACAGCCTGCTTTACCAAAAAATAGAATGGCTCCTTGTTTTTGCTTTTCGGTCATGGCATTTTTTTGACCCTTTAACCACTTTTGAAAGGGAGCTTCATTGGCCACAACCGTACGCTCGTATGCTGCTATTGCTAAACCAATTTTCTCTTTGGTGTAAAGTTCATCCTTAGGAAGATTGCCATAGGCCGCCTTAAACATGTTCTGGTAGCTGGAGTTGTCAAAAAGGGTTGCGTTTACATTCAATCGGTGTACCGCTTGTCCAGCAATTGCCTGAATTTCTATCCCTTGAAAACCTAGTTTGTTAACCTCCTTTGGAGTTCCGGGAGTCCAGCTGGATTCGGTGCCTTGGTTTAATCCTGTAGCTCCAAATTGACCATTCCACAGCGTTACTTCCTGGTATGCTGTGTTAAGGATGGATGGGCTTCTTATGGGCTGAACATCTAGGGAGTCTTCCGGACAGTTTGGGTCCTTTTTGCGTCCTTCTCCAGCAAATCCAAAACCGATACCTCCGTCACTTAATCCTTGCTGCACACCAGCTTGAAATCCGGCTTGAGCGTGGTGACAAGATGCACAAGAAAACTTTTGTTTACTGGCGTCAAATTTTGCATCAACGCCAAGTCCAGTTTCGTGAAACAACATTTTACCGAGTTCTACCTTGGCTTGTGAGATGGGGTTTCTAGGGTCGGCAGGAAAAGCTGCAAGTTCTCCCTCATCGGGTAGAACAAAATCCTGTAAACTGGAATTTGGCGCATGCTGTATTAAGGCATTGGCTAAATCCTGATCAATTTTCTGTTGAGGTTGTGTAATGTTGGGATCTTTCCTACAAGATAAAACCGCTGTAGCGATTAAAGAAAGTCCAAAAATTTTAATTATCGTCTTCATGAGGCAGGGCATTATGGGGGTAAAGTAAACCCATTAACCTGCTGAAGATTAGAAAAAGTGACAAATCAGCCCTGAAACTGATCTATGTCTTACTTAATAACTTCGACTAACGATGGTAAAACCTAGAATTCCAGAGGTCCTTGCTAAATCCCGATGTCCAACTGAATAAAGCAAAACACAATATAGCTGCGGTGGTCAGTACTCCATATAATCCACTCATTATTAAGTACGGTACTTTGGT
>JBMYJC010000093.1:0-1177 GCA_049594055.1 Luteibaculum sp.
GTTTACCCGCATTGTGGAATTAGGAATGGAGCACGCCCAAAGAACCCAGGACCTAATTACCCTTGGAATTAAGCCCTCTAGACCAGACACTGGTTATGGATACATACAGTTTAAAAACGGAGAGGAAGAAGGAGAAATAAAACCGGTAAAAACCTTTACGGAAAAACCCAATTTAGAACTGGCCAAGCAATTTATCAAAAGCGGAGACTTTTATTGGAACTCAGGTATTTTTATTTGGACTGTAAAGGATATCGTGAATCGTTTTCAGCAACATGTACCCGAATTAGCCAGCTTATTTGAGGAGGTTAGTCCTGCCTTAAACACAGCATCTGAATTGGATGCAATAAGACCGGTTTACCAGACCTGCACCAACATTTCCATTGATTACGCCATTATGGAAAAGGACAAAAATGTGTCGGTGGTGTTAAGCGACTTTGGTTGGAGTGACCTGGGAACCTGGGGAAGCCTCTATGGCCATATCAATCCCGATGAACAGGGCAATGCTGTGGTTGGTAAAAAAGTGCAGTTATACGACAGCGAAGGCTGTATGATAAGCGTTCCAAAAGACAAATTGGTGGTGCTTCAGGGCTTAAAAGATTACATCGTGGTAGAAAGCAACGATGTTCTTTTGGTTTGCAAGAAAAAAGAGGAACAGCGCATTAAGCAATTCCTGACGGATGTGAAAGCTAAAAAGTTGGTTTAACCCGCAAATCTCCATTGTGGACCTAGATAAGTCCAACCGAATTTTCTTTAAAAGCCCTTGATAACAATTTACAGAAAGATCTGGGGCTTATTTTTTTGATAAAACCTGTTAGGCGTAAAAAAACCCCGAATAGAAAGTCTACACGAGGTTTTTCACAAGGGCAATAAATTAATTAACTAGCCAATCATTTTAGCCGGATCCACCCACTCATCAAATTCTTCAGCACTTAAGTATCCCAGGTTAACCGCTTCCGCCTTTAAGGTGGTTCCATTTTCGTGAGCCGTTTTAGCAATTTTGGCAGCCTTTTCGTACCCAATTTTTGTATTGAGGGCAGTTACCAGCATTAAAGAATTATTGAGGTTTTCTTTTATCCTACGCTCGTTAGGCTCTAATCCATCCACACAATTTAAACGGAATGAATCGCATGCATCGGCTAAAAGGGTAGCAGATTGCAAGAGGTTATAGGCCATAACC
>JBMYJC010000093.1:1187-6926 GCA_049594055.1 Luteibaculum sp.
TTTCCAACCACTTGGGCGCAAACCATGGTAATAGCTTCGCTTTGGGTAGGGTTTACCTTTCCTGGCATGATAGAAGATCCTGGTTCATTAGCTGGGATAATGTACTCCCCAATTCCGCAACGCGGCCCAGAAGCTAGCAAACGTACATCGTTTGCAATTTTCATGAGTGAAACCGCTATTTGTTTAAGTGCTCCATGAGTTTCCACCAGTGCATCGTGTGCGGCAAGGGCCTCCTAAAGCCAATTCAGAAAGGTGTGCAAGGGTGTTTTTTAGGGCTCGAATTCCATGATCCAATTGTGATGCAAAACCAGATAATTCCTGTCCAACAGTTAAGGGAGTGGCATCCATTAGGTGAGTTCTACCAATTTTAACCACATCCTTAAATGCTTTCGCCTTAGCGTCAAATACGTCATGTAGTTCTTGTAAGGCAGGAATGGTTCGCTCTACCACTTTCTTATAACAAGCGATATGCATGCCGGTTGGGAAGGTATCATTTGATGACTGCGATTTGTTAACGTCATCATTGGGATGGATTACTTTCTGTTCATCCGTTAACTTCCCACCATTGATTTCATGAGCACGGTTGGCTACTACCTCATTCACGTTCATGTTGCTCTGCGTACCAGAACCCGTTTGCCAAACCACTAAGGGAAATTGGTCATCGTGCTTACCGGCAAGGATTTCATCACATACCTGCGATATTAAATCGCGTTTTTTAGCATCTAAAACTCCCAATTCGCAATTGGTGTGAGCAGCAGCTTTCTTAAGATAAGCAAAGCCATACACGATTTCCAGCGGCATACTTGCCTCCGGACCAATTTTAAAATTATTTCTGGAGCGTTCTGTTTGCGCTCCCCAGTACTTATCCGCAGGTACCTGTACAGGTCCTATGGTATCTTTCTCCGTTCTAAATTGCATGGATTTACGGGCTTTTCGAATAGAATTATTGTTACTTTTGGCGAAATTAACGATTAGATTCTAACGCATGGAATTCGGATTCTACGCCTTCTTAATAATTGCCTTTATGGCATTTTGGATTTTAATTTTCTTGTTTGGAGTTGCAATTCCGTACTGGATTACTTTGGGCTCAATGGACATGGTAAAGAAATTTACAGGTGGCAAAAAAGCTCAAGAAGAGCCAACAGAAGTTAGCGCTGACTAAGCTTAAAAAAGCTCCTCAATTTTTTCAGCCGGCCGGGCAACTACGGCTTTAGTTTGGGCGCACACAATGGGGCGCTCAATTAGCTTTGGATTCTGCAACATGGTGTCAATCCATTCGTCTTCGCTTAGCTGCAATCCCTTTAATTTTTCTTTGAAGTAGGCTTCATTAGTTCGCACTAAATCTTTAGCTGGCATATTTAGTTTTGCCAACACCTTTTTAAATTCTTCCCTGGTTGGTTTAGCATCCAGGTATTTAACAATCTCTACCTCAACTCCTTTTTCCTCCAAATAACTTAGGGCTGCTCTACTTTTAGCACAGCGTGGATTGTGATAAACAGTAAGTTTTTTCATGATTTATCCGAAATGCATTAAAAATGATTTTAGAAATGGATTTAAAGCACCATTAAGCACATCATCCACGTTGGATGTTTCATGGCCGGTTCTAACATCCTTAATTAATTTGTATGGATGTAAAACGTAGTTGCGAATTTGCGAACCCCATTCAATCTTCATTTTGCCCGCCTCAATCTCGTCTTGGGCTTCTCTCCGTTTCCTCAACTCAATTTCAAACAGCTGAGACTTTAACATTTGCAGCGCTTTTTGGCGGTTATCTTGTTGCGAACGACTTTCCTGGTTCTTTATGATTATTCCTGAAGGCTTGTGGTACAAGCGCACGGCAGTTTCTACCTTGTTTACATTCTGTCCACCCGCACCACCAGAGCGCATAGTTTCCCATTCAATATCCGATGGATTTATATTGATCTCAATATTATCATCAGCAAGAGGATAAACATACACAGATACAAATGAGGTATGTCGTTTTGCGTTGGAATCAAAGGGAGAAATTCTAACCAGGCGATGGACCCCGTTCTCCCCCTTCAGGTAACCAAAAGCAAACTCTCCTTCTATTTCCAGGGTAACTGATTTCACTCCCGCTACATCTCCATCCTGATAGTCTAATTCTTTAACCTTGTAACCGTTTTTTTCGGCCCACATGGTGTACATGCGCATCAGCATGGATGCCCAGTCGCAACTCTCGGTTCCGCCCGCGCCTGCAGTAATTTGAAGTACGGCCGCTAGGTTATCTTCCGGGGCACTGAGCATTTTTTTAAGCTCCAGCTCTTCAATAGATTCCAGGGTTTTTTCCTCTTGCTCTTCTACATCAGATTCTTCCGCCTCCCCTTCTTTAAAAAACTCTATCAATACCCTGAGTTCCTCCAATTGCTTCTCGGCTTCCTCAAAATCGTTTACCCATTTTTTAAGGCCTTTGAGGTCTTTCAGAATCTGCTCGGCTTTTTTAGGATCGTTCCAAAAATTGGGATCCTGGCTATACTGCTCTTGCTCTGCTATTTTCTCTTTTTTGCCGGCAACGTCAAAGGTACCCCCTCAACGCATCCAGGCGCCCATCTAGTTCTAAAACTTGATCGTTTGTAAGCATATTAGCTTTCGTTTAACTCTTCTATTATCAATTCCAGTTCAAACCCTTTACCCTGCAAGTATTTCAGCAACTTACTTTTGTTTGCCGCACTTGGATTTTCGCTGTAAAAATGCCCTTTTTTCTCAATCAATTCGCGCAATTTGGCGAGGTACTCTTCTTGTGGAAAGTTTTTAAGGGCATAATCCGCCGTTTTAGCGGACAAACCATTTTCGAACAGGGCATTTCTGATCTTGAATTTACCCCAGCCATTGAACTTGATTCGGTCGTTTACAAATGCTGCAGCAAAACGCGCATCGTCTACGAAATTTCCTTGAACCAGATCATATAGCAGCTCCTCAGCCTCGGGATAGGAAAAACCGTAATCCCGGGCTTTGGATATTACCATCTGTTGACACACCTCCCTTTTTCGGCACCATTGCCTTAGTTTTTCGAGGGCTTGTGCCCGGGAATATTTTTTCAAATTTCCCGCCATGTGATATTAGGGCTTAACAACAACCTCCACCATCGTAAAAATAGGTGGATGGAGTAATCAAGATATCGGGGTTATTTAATGCAGCCAAATGACCAGCAGTTTTATCGCAAACTGCAAGGGGTTGGTTATTTAAAAGTGTATGCCCCTTTTTATCATCAAAATACGCTTCGCTACCAATGTAAATGGCCGTTTTCCCTGTAAAAACACAGGGACCATCTGCAGGCATGGGATCCTTAATGGCGGCAACCTCGATACTGTTTATAAAAATGTTCTCATTGGTGGGGTAATGCTTTGGACTTAACACGCGGTAAGGACGAATTGCTCTCACCTCAATAGTTCCAAAACCAGCCTCAGTTAATAGAGAGATGTACTTATCCATGGAAATTGAACCGGTTAAACAAAGAGCTCTTAGTCGCTCATCGTTTACCAATTCTTCATTCATTTCCTGATCGCAAATAGGGTCTGAAAGCACCAACCTACCATGAGGTTTTAAGGTTCTGTACACCTCGCTTAATGCTTTTTTCAAATCTTCCTCTTTGAAAATATTAAAGAGACAATTTTGAGCTACCACATCTACACTGTTGTCCTCAACAGGTAACTCCATGGCATTTCCAAAACGCAAATCGATAAAGTCACGAGAGAACCAGTCATTTTCCACCTCAGCTACCACCATGTTTTCCTTACACTTAGAAATCATTTCTGGTACTACATCCACACCGATAACCCCGTTATTTTTTCTGCTGAAATAGGCAAATTGTAGCAATTCCATTCCTCCACCCACTCCAATATAGAGTACGGTTGGATTATTAATTAAATCGCGTGGATGAACCGTGCTTCCGCAGCCATAATTCATTTCCAACATGATTTTTGGAATTTCTAATCCCGGGAATTTCCAAATGGGTGTTGTTGTACAACAAAGACCTACGTCTGGGGTCGCTGCTGCCTTTGCATAAACGTCTTTGGTGGTTTCTAGGTAGGATTCCATTTTTTTTTGTTTAGTCTAGTACTTCTCCTTTAGCGTTTTCAAATTTATAAACCAGGAAAGGCAAGGTGGTATCGGGAACTATTTTTATCCACATTTTAAACCTACTAAACCATTTGCGCTGATATTTAAAGATGTTCCGCTTCAAATATGCCTCTATGTACGGATGTACGCGCAAACGGATTTTTTTGAGGTCGTATTCCTTTATAAGATAAGCAAGCTGAGTTTCAATCTCATCGGCAAATAAAACTGTGGGTTGTACTTCGCCCGTTCCGCGACACGCGGGACAGTTTTCTGCCGTGTTAATCTCTACCTCTGGCCGCACACGTTGCCGGGTTATTTCTACTACCCCAAACTTACTTGGAGGAAGGATATGGTGCTTGGCTTTATCTCCTTTCATGCACTCCATCAGCTTTTCGAAAAGCTTTTTCTGGTGTGCCGATTCTTGCATATCGATAAAATCCACGCAAATAATACCCCCCATATCGCGAAGTCGGATTACACGCGCAATCTCTTCCGCAACCTCCATGTTGGTTTCTAAGGCGTTAAGCTCCTGGTTTTCAGAACTATGCCTATTTCCACTGTTTACATCGATTACGTGCATGGCTTCGGTGTGCTCAATAATGAGGTAAGCCCCACTTTTAAGCATGATTTTTTTACCGAATGCCGCCTTAATTTGCTTGTGGATTCCAAATTGCTCGAAAATGGGCAATTGGCCTTTGTAGTGTTTAACAATGTTTTCCTTCTCCGGTGCCTTGCGCTGGATATAGTGCTTTATATCTTCGTAAAGGCTAGAGTCATTCACTTGGATGCTATTAAAATTAGCATTCAGCAAATCCCTAAGAATGGTGGAAGTTTTATTGATTTCCCCCAAAACCCGCGATGGTGGTTTTGCACCTTTTAGGTTTTCGAAGGTTTTTTTCCAGCGTGCTACTAAATCGCGAAGATCGTTGTCCAATTCGGCAACTTTCTTTTTCTGAGCAACTGTTCGGATGATCACTCCGAAGTTCGCTGGTTTAATGCTCTGCATCAATCTTCTCAAACGGTCGCGCTCTTCCGCGTCCCTGATTTTTTGACTGATGCTGATCTTATTAGAAAAAGGAACTAGGACAACGTATCTACCTGCTAGGGTAATTTCGCAGCTTAATCTAGGTCCTTTATTAGAAATAGGTTCTTTGGCGACTTGCACCAAAATAGAGTCTCCAGAGGAAATGATATCTGTAATCTTCCCCTCTTTTTCAATGGGTTCTTCTGCGGTAAAGTTTTCCAGCAAATGGGTCTGTAATTTCCCTCTATTTGCCTGCTTTGTATAGCTATTAAAGGTTCTGAAAGTTTGTCCGAGATCCAGATAATGTAAAAAGGCATCTTTTTCATATCCGACCTCAACAAATGCAGCATTAAGACTGGGTACAACTTTTTTTACCCGTCCTAAATAAAGATCACCTACCGTAAATTGCTCAGTACCTTTTTCACTGTGCAACTCCGTTAGGATTTGATCTTTTAATAAGGCTATTTCAACTTCACCGTGACCCGAGTCGATAACTAAATCGTACGTCACAGCTTATGAGTATTAAATTCAAACAAGTAAAGCCGGAATATTTGCTACTCCGGCTAATGGCTTAGTCTAAAAAACTAAAGACTATTTATTTTTTCTTTTTGTGACGGTTTTTGCGCAATCTCTTTTTA
>JBMYJC010000094.1:0-6907 GCA_049594055.1 Luteibaculum sp.
AGATGATAGTCTTCAGGGAATTTCCAATTCTGAGGTATATTTTGTTTAAATTCTTCAGAAAACATCATCCAAGAGCAAGCGGGAACTACACATTCTCTAAAAAGGTGCTCGGTAAAGGTGTTTTGAAGGCAAATTTGGTTTAGCCACTCTTCATACCTCTTATATGCAGGGCTTACCCCATCTTTGGGAAAATACTCCACCAAACCACTTAGCACATGGCCTGGCCCTGCTTTCTCCAAAGCAGCATGAAGGATTTCCAACTTCCTTTCAGGCATAACATCATCGGCATCCATTCTGGAAAAAAAGGGTTCCGAGATAAGGGGGATGACCGTTTTAAACGCATCAATTACCCCTATGCCTTTATTCTGAAAAAGTATAAACCGCTTATCCTGAGCCATCCATTTTCGAGCTATTTCTGGGCTTTCATCATGGGAATGGTCATCCACCATATAAACCGTGAAATGCGTAAAACTCTGCCGGGAAATACTACTCAAACAGCTTTCCAAGAATAAAGCCTCATTTTTAAAGGGCAAGAAAATTGCTACCACAGATTTGGCCTCCATCTTTTTCTTATTGTACTACTTTTGTAATCCTTGAAAACCACGCCATATGAGACTTTTTGCAGTCATTTTTTTCTCCCTCATACCATTTTTAAGTTTTAGCCAGGAGGAAAAACTTAACGACTACCTCTTTACGCTTTACGACAACAATAAAATCATGGCATCTGCCACTGTACTAAAAAAGAATTCGGTAGAGTTTGAGAGGGCTTATGGCAAATTAAATTATAAGAATTCTTCCAGCGAGCAAGTTAACCGTTACACCAAATACCGCATTGGTTCCAGTAGCAAACTTTTTACAGCGGTTTTGGCCATGCAATTGGTTGAACAAGGGCTTTTAAAATTGGACGACCCGCTATCCAAGTACTTCAAAGACATCCCAAATGCGAATAAAATTAGCATTCGCCAATTGCTTAATCACCACAGCGGGATAGCAGATTACACCCGCAGCAAAAATTATATGGACTGGAGGCTGGATGAGCACAGCAAGGAAAGTATGTTGGCAAAAATCAGATTAGCTGGCACCGCATTTGAACCCGGAAAAAAAGGACAATACTCCAACAGCAACTATGTTCTGTTGGGTTACATATTGGAAGATCTAAGCGGAATGAATTTCCCGCTTTTGATACAGCGAAACATTTGCGAGCGTGTTGGCCTAAACAATACCTATTATGCAATGGACGCTACGCCAGAGCGCAATGAAGCAACCTCATTTACATACTCTACCAATGGTTGGGCGCATGTACCCGAAACACATTTTAGTATTCCTGGTGGAGCTGGCGGTATGGTGAGTAACCCTTTGGAAATGTGTCGCTTTATTAGCGCATTATTTAATGGGAAATTACTTCGCGAGAGCAGCTTGCAGGAAATGCTAAAAATGGAGGACTACTTTGGACTGGGAATTTTTGAGTACAAGACCGCTGGCCGAACGCTTTACGGACACACGGGAAATATTGATGGATTCCAATCCAGTGTGATGTATGACCCTACAACACAAACCGCTGTATCCATTTGTGCTAATGGAGTTAATTACAACCTCAAAGACGCCACCTACGACCTGTATAAAATTTCGCAGGGCATGCCCATTGGAACTCCCGATGTTGCTTCCATAAAAATTGAGAAAGAGAAACTGGATTTGTACACAGGTGAATTTTACTCCAATGAGTTAGGCAGCATGCTTTCCATTGATCATATCGATCAAACTTTGATGGCTAGGTTGTCTGGCCAGGCACCATTTCCATTGGTTCCAGTAAGAGATACCCAGTTTCGTTACGATTTGTATGAAGTACAACTGGACTATGCCAACAAAGAGGGAACCATGTACAATACAATTACGCTAACCCAAGGAAGCAACGTTGTAGTCTTTGAGCGCAGATAGGAAATTAACCCTTTATGCTATTCCCGGGCTCGGAACAGACGAGCGAATTTTTCAGCACCTGGATCTCGATTGCGACCTGGTAGTACTTCCCTGGAAAATTCCATCTTCAACAGACAACCTGAGGAGCTTTGCCCAAACGCTGGTATCTGAAATTGAGCTCCAGGAGCCCTATGGATTTTTGGGCGTTTCTTTTGGCGGGATGTTAATTACTGAGCTTCATCATCTTTATAACCCCGAGCTATCCTTCGCCATAAGTTCTGTAACACACGAGGTAGAGATGCCATTTTGGTTGAGAAATCTACGCTACAACCCGTTTTTATGGAGTTTACCTAGCTCTTTTTTCAAACCTCCCTTTGATTGGGTTAAACACAGCTTGGGAATAACAAACAAGCGGCATCAAGCCCTATTCCGTTCCTTTTACGATGCTGCAGACCCCCAGTTTTTAAAGCGTTCAATACAACTTATATGTAATTGGAAGGCCCCCAGAGAATTAAAACCAGGTTTGGTAAAAATCCATGGTAAGCAGGATAAACTATTTGATGTGGAGAAACTGATAAAGCCCCACTATACTTTGGTTGGAAGCCACTTTCTTATAATTTCGGGGGCCAAGAGAATCTCCGAGATTATAAACCAAGAGATCAAGGCCGAAACCCTAGCTGACCATACCCCATGATAAAAAAGCTCCTTTTACTAAGCGGAATTGCGTTTCTACTAAGCGCCTGTAATCCAAAGCTGGAAAGCATTTTTAATGCTGGTGCCGAGTTTGATGAACCCTTTTACCTGGAACTTCCATTTACAACGGTAAATGACTACATCATCATTGAAGCTCAAATCAATGGCCGTAAAAAAAGGTTTGCCTTACAAACCGGACTCCCTACCATAATTAACCAAAGTCTTTTCCTCGACCTCAACGAGAATATCAGAGGGGAAGTAATGGTGCACGATTTGTTGGGACAAAGTGAGCGGCTTTTAGTATGCGAGGTGGATCGCATAGACATAGCTGGAACCCCCTTCTTAAACGTTCCTGTAGCGGTAATTGATGACGAAACCCCCTTACTGAAATGCTTACAAGTAGATGGTATAATTGGCAGTAACATGCTAAGGCACACCATTTTGCATCTGGATAAAAAGCACGGTGCGGTGGTAATCACCAACGACATTTATAAACTATCTGGAGTAAACATTAATGCGGATATTCCCATGGAGAAAAACGGGCAGTACAGTTCTCCCATGGTTTACCTCAACTTAAATGAAAAAGCAAAAGAGCGGGTAATTTTTGATACGGGGGCGAAATCTTTTTTAAGTACTACCAACGAACACGTAACCGCGTTGCTAGAATATAAAGTTTTAGAAAGTGTAGAATCTGCATACGGATTTCCTGGTGAATTTGGGCTCTTTGGAAACCGCAATTCGAAAAATCTCTATCAAAGCAAATTAAATCGTGTGGACCTAGGCTTAATGAGCTTCTTTAACGTGGTTACACAAAGTCTTGGCGATACTAAAATTGCGCGATTAGGCCTACCCCTACTGGATTTTGGAACGGTAACCATTGATTATGAGCGATCTAAATTTTACGTTCAGGGATACGAGAAAAAATTTAAGGTAGATCTCAATCAGATGCGCTATCCTCTTTCTCCTGCATTGGTGGATGGAAATTGGCTTGTGGGTGTTGTTTGGCAAGAGAGTTTTTTACCGCTAAAAGATCAGAGGATCCTAGCAGTTGGCGAGGAGGAGATTCCAGCCGAAATCTGTCCAAGTTTAATCCATGGTATCCCATATTTTAATCGATCCCCGTTAGAAATTGCCACCCGCGATTTTAATGGAAACATTCGCAAATCAAAGCTTTTGGCATATTAGATTGATTTACATCATGTTTAAATTGTAAATGGAGATTACTTTGTTGCTTTAAACGCTTAAAGCCCCAACACTATGCTCTCACGGTGGATTTCCAGAATCATCGTCTTTCTAATATTCTTCATCCTTTTATCACCACTTTGGTCTTATTTATGGTGGGTTCTAAGTGCAAACCACCCTGTGGGGGTAACCATCATTGATAAAACTGTTCCCAACGAAGAGTATTTCGAACACAAAGCATTCAACTGGATATTACACTACGAGCGCATAACCAAACCTGAGGACAATAAATTTTACAGTTTTATCACCGATTACTGGGGTTTTGACCCAAGAGAACATCCAAAGGCAGTATGGAGAGATTGGGACTCCTACTCAAAAAACCAATTAGACTCCATTGCCAACCGTTCAGATTTGATGTACATAACCGATACCTACGGGGTGTATTACAATGAGTGGATTTTAAACAAGTATAAAACCGAACACTCTCCATTAATATACGGGGGCTTAAGAAGGAACGAACTCTACGTAATGGAAAAAATTGTAGAGCAGGATAAACCGCTATATGCGGAGTTTAACACCTTCGCCTCACCCACGGGCGGTTACGTTAGAGAACGAGCCCAGGAGCTGTTAAATGTAAAATGGACAGGTTGGACAGGTAGGTATTTCCATGAATTAGACAGCGCTAAAAACCCAGAACTTCCAAGGTGGTTGATACAGGGTTACATGGAACAACACAATTTCGAATGGCCATTTGAAGGACCTGGATTGGCCTTTGTTCATGAGTCTGAACGAATAGAGGTGTTGGATCCAGACTTTGGGCTGATTAACGACCCTATGCCGGTTATGGAGGTTCCAGAAGATTTTGCCGACCGCTATGGCACCATTACTTCCGTTATTTACCCCTACTGGTTTGAAGTTACCTTCCCAAGGCAATTAACAGACGCCAAGAGTATGGGGCGCTTTTTTATTAATACCACTCCTCAAGGAGATACCCTACTAAAATCCATGGGAATCCCCAATGTATTTCCCAGCATAATTAAATCGCGTGGTGGAAAAACCTGGTATTTCTGTGCAGATTTTGCCGATAACCTGGTACCCTATGGAGCTTCTTACTTTAAAAAAATACACTGGATAAGAGGTTTGTTGTACACACCGGCACCCTTGGATAGAAAAAGATTTTTTTGGGAGTTTTATCGTCCGCTTATGACAACCATTCTGGAGGAGAATGAAATACTTCCAGATTAATAAAACAGTTTGATTTTCAAGGGTATGTGCATTTGGTTCTCCAGAAGAATATTCCCTCCGAGAAAAAAATCTACTTTCCCTCATCCAAATTCTAAACCCTTACGTAGTTAGGCTAGATTAGAAAGTAAGACATAAAAAAAGCCAGCCTAAAGATAACTTCCCCACCGTGAGCTCCTCAAAAACCGCCATCTTACTTTTTTCACTTGAGGCCCATGAGCAAGCTATTCGCAAGCCTATAATGGGGCAGGATAACTTTCTTTTGAACCGAAAATTTTGGAGCACTTTAAAGAGGCATACCATAAAAATTGCAAAGGCAACAGGAATCCAAGTTGAGGAATATTGCGAACAGGAGGGTGAAAATTTTGGTGAGCGCTTAAGCAATGCCATAGCTGCTTGTTACCAAAAGGGGTACGACCGTCTCATTGTTTTAGGAAATGATAACCCCAACCTAAATAAAGAGACATTACTTCAAGTTTCACAATTGTTAAACTCCAACCAATGGGTGTTGGAACCCTCAGAAGATGGTGGAGTTAACATATTGGGAATCAACAAGCAAAGTTTTAATCCAGATTCTTTTGCCAATTTACCGTGGCATAGCGAAGTGGTTTTTAATGAATTAGTTGATGGTATCCGAAATCAGCATCAGTCGCTAGCCATTTTGGAAGGTAACCCGGATATCGATTCAGAATCTGATCTTAAGTCTTGGTTAGAAAATCCTGGCCAGAGCATATTGGCAATTTTGGTAAAAGGATTGCTTCTTAAAAATTTATGGGATGTAGATAGTCCAGACCTAGGACTAACCGAGCATGTTTTACAGCAAAGCCACGGCAACAAAGCTCCTCCGGCTTGGTAGGCAGTTACCTTTCCCACACCTTTTTCTAAAAACCCAACTTTTAAATCCACACCATGAGCAAAACGCTACTCATTTGGTGTTTTGGTTTCATGTCTTTATGTACATGGGCTCAAAACACTCGTATTAATGGTATTGTTAAAGATTCCAATACCGGAACTCCTATTCCAGGGGTAACTATTTTTAATCCAGAAACAAAACGCGGTACAGCTACCAATGCAGATGGCGAGTTTAGTTTTGATGACCTCAGTTTACCGACTACGTTAAGATTTAGTTTTCTCGGTTACAAAACATTGAGTCAAACGATCACCGATAATGATGAACTTGAAATTTCCTTAAGCCCTGATAATATTTACCTCAACGAAGTGGTGGTAACCGCTTTAGGAGAAAAAAGAAATAAAAAGAACCTCGGTTACGCCATTCAGGAGTTAGAATCCAAACAAATTTCGCAGGTTCAAGCCCCCAACTTTATTGATAATCTTGGAGGCAAGCTTGCAGGGGTAACTGTTACCCAAGGAGCAACAGGAGTTGGATCCAGCTCTAAAATCACAATACGTGGAGAGTCCTCCTTTACCAACAACAACCCTTTGTTTGTTGTAGACGGAATTCCAATCAACAACAACTCCATTGTTAACGAAACTAATGATGCAGCAGCTGGCTTCCAGGAGGTAGATTTCGGAAACGGAGCCATGGAGGTAAATCCAGAAGACATCGCCTCAGTTTCAGTTCTACGAGGCCCTGGAGCGGCCGCCCTATACGGAACCCGTGCATCTAATGGAGTTATTGTTATAGAAACCAAGGATGGCAGCCAGAGTAAAGGATTGCAGGTAAGCTACAATAACAGCACTTTCTTTGAACGCCCCTTTCAATTACCCAAGTTTCAAAATAAGTATGGCCAGGGTAATGGTGGTGCATTTGAATTTGTAGATGGAGCTAACGGAGTAAACGATAACATTAGCTACAGCTACGGACCAGAATTGGACAAAGCAATTTTTATTCCTCAATACGATAGCCCAGTTGTAC
>JBMYJC010000095.1:0-2693 GCA_049594055.1 Luteibaculum sp.
ATACTCCAGGGATTAAAAACAAAACCCAGAATAAATAGGATAGCGGCACTGGGGTAAATCCAACGTTTCCAACCACGCTTTCTTAGAAATAGCGTACCGAGAACTACAGCCAAGCCCAATAGCACCAGCGCTGACAGGCGAATCTCGTGTGTCCATTTAAATCCAAATAACCACGAAACTAACATGCCAATAAAAAAGGATGGGCCCGCCATACCCAAGGCAGATAAGGCGATGATACTTTGATCTTGCCATTTACCCTTGTTTAACGCAGCTAAAATCCCTAACGCTAATCCCAGCAATAGAGCAAGTAAGATGGCAGAACCTGCTAACAAAAGAGAATTGGGGATGCTCTCTCCTAATATTACCGCAACAGGTTTTTTAGAGCCGTAGCTTAAACCTAAATCGGGACTGGAAACGACCACTGTGCCCTCCTCTATTTTAATAGGTGAAAGTTGCTTTAAATAGTTGGTATAGCGCTGCCAAAGCGGAAGATCAAGACCATACTGTGCCCGAATTTGTGCAAGCGTTGTCTCATCCGTAAACTGCCCGCCTAACATCCTGGCCGGATCTGCTGGGTTTATGGCAAACAGGAAAAACACCACGCTTATAACTCCAAAAAGCAGCGAGAATCCGTAGGCAAGTTTTTTAAGGGCGTGGACTATCAAAAGATGGTCTTACAATTGTTCCATGGCCTCCTTTAAATCTGGGTAAGCGGTATGCGGCCATTTGCCTTTAATCACACCGTTTTCTATTAACAACAGTCCCGGATTGGAACGAATAATAGTTTTAAGCACAATGGCATCGGCATTAAAGAACTCAAAAGAAAGCTCGTTATCCATTTTGTAACGCGCTATTTCTTCAATGGAAGAAGCGGAAAGACCGTACATATCGATTCCTTTTTGCGCTGCGTCTTTCTGTAATTGGTTTAGCTCATCACTTGATGAACTGCTGGCTTTACCAATGTCGTAGGTGATAACAAAAAAGAAGGGTTCGCTGCGGTCCAAAAAATCAAAGGTTACGTCCTCTCCATCGGCACTTAATATACCGAAGTCATGGATTGGAGGTTCGTACCCGTCCTTCACCTTAAAAGGATCTCCAACGGCATCTACGTAATCCCACTCTTCCCACATTTTCTTTTCCATGTAAATGTCAGAGCGAACCGTTTTTTCCTCCCCTGTTGACTTGTTTTTAAGTTGGTACATAGTAGCATAAACCGGAGCTTCCAGGCCCAATTCCTCGGCTGTTTTCATGCCCTCAGGTATGCTCTTCCCAATAGCATAAGGTCTGAAATCTTTAATAGGCAGATAGTACAAGGTGTAGGCAGAAAAAGCGATAGTTACCAGTTTTATCCAGGCAATTACCGGAATATCTCCACGCATTTTAATCCCGTATTTAAAGGCAACAACACCTACAAAGAGCAGGATGGTAAAGATCCAGGGAAACTGCCAACCCAACATCCCAGCTGAAAATAATACGATAAGGATGAGTGAAAAAGGTAGGATAACCTTGTCGTGCGCCAGGGTATTCACCTCTATTTTATTCCTTCTAAGGAAAATAACGGCAATTAATACCAGCAGAACTACATCTTTATAAAAGGATTGCCATGGAGTTAGCTTAATTGCATCGCCAAAACAACCGCAGTCAGTAACCTTGTTAAAAAAGGCGCTATAGAATGTTAACCAGGTAAAAAACAGTATCATCCCTAGGAGCAGGAAGGCGGTAAGCTTAATCCTATACCCGAATAGCACCAGAGCTCCCAGCACCACTTCAACCACACAAATTATGAAGGATAAGGGTAAGGCGTAAGGAATAAGGAATTCAATATTGAGTACTCCCGGCTCAAAATACTCTACCAGTTTGTAGGAAAATCCTAAAGTATCGTTTGCTTTTATGAGCCCCGAAACAATGAATAGGGAGCCCACTAAAATTCTAGAAATCAGCACAATTGCTTTCATAAAATTTATGCTTGTTTTAGGTGGATGAGCGAAAATAGACTGTAATTAATTATATCCAAATAGTTGGCATCAACTCCCTCGGATACACGGGTTTGCCCTTTGTTATTTTCTATTTGTTTAACACGAAGGAGCTTTTGCAGGATAAGATCTGTAAGCGAACTCACGCGCATATCGCGCCAGGCCTCTCCGTAATCGTGGTTCTTTTTTAACATGAGGTCTTCAGCCACCTTCAACTTTTCTAGATAGAGATCTTTTACTTGTTCGTAAGGCAACTCCAGGGGATCGTTCTCGCTGAGCTCCAGCTGAATTAGCGCCAAAACAGAATAGTTCACCAAGGCAATAAATTCGCCTTGTTCGTCTTCATCTACTTTGCGTTCGGTACTTTCCTGTAGGGTTCTTATCCGGTTTGCTTTAATAAAAAGCTGATCGGTAAGCGAGCTGGGACGTAAAATGCGCCAAGCCGTACCATAATCCTTCATTTTTTGCAGGAAAAGTGAGGAACAGCGCTCCGTTACTTCCCGATATTCTTCTAGAGTTTTTTTTGTGCTAGTCATCCCTTTATTTCCCTGTAGTACTGGCAAGGCTTAAATTCATTTGCACATCAAGCGCTTGTGATTATACTTGTCCCAAAATTAGCATTTTGACTTCGCTGCCCTTCCAGCCGTTTCATTTAAATATCCACGGAGCTTTGCACAAATTTGAAAAGCCCGCCATTATGGGCATTTTAAATTTAAATGA
>JBMYJC010000095.1:2703-6890 GCA_049594055.1 Luteibaculum sp.
TTTTTATGCGGGCAGTCGCGTAAACCAGAAAGATCTGTTGAAGCGGGTGGAAAAAATGCTGGAAGACGGGGCAGACTTTATTGACCTTGGTGCCCAAAGCAGTAGGCCTGGGGCTCCAGAAATGCCAGAATCGGAGGAAAAAAAAGTACTGCGCAAAGCTTTGCTGGAAATTCGGAAGGAATTCCCCACGGCATTGGTTTCTGTTGATAGTTATCGCTACCATGTGCAAAAGGCCTGTTTGGATTTAGGCTCGGATATCATCAACAATATTGGTAGTGATGATAACGATGAAAAAATTGCCCCCTTGTCCATTGAGTTTGGCGCTGCTTACCTCGTGATGCATATACGTGGAAACCCAGGCAACATGAGCACTAAAAACCAGTACCAAAATGTGCTGCAGGATGTTGTTTTTGAGTTAGCGCAGAAACTGCAAAAGCTCAGACTTTTAGGACTTAGCGAAGTCATCATAGACCCTGGCTTTGGATTTGCGAAATCTCCAGCCCAAAACTTTCAATTCTTAAAAGAGCTCGCCTGGTTTAAGCATTGTTTTGACGAACCACTTTTGGTGGGACTTTCGCGCAAAAGCATGTTATATAAAACTCTAGACAGCAAAGCAGAAGATGCTTTGAATGCCAGTACTGCGGCCCACGTTTTGGCTTTACAAAACGGGGCCCAGATATTAAGAGTTCACGATGTAAAAGAAGCCAGAGAAGCAGAAAAAATTCATTCCGCTTATTTGGCCGCCTCTAGCTGAGCGGCCTTTTCCTCAATCATTCGGATGATTTCCTCATCGGTCATGTAAAGTTGCTCAATTAGGGCTTGGGCATCATCGGCTAAATCATGGGTAGGGAACTTTTTTACCACTTGTTCATAGCAACCCTTAGCACGGTCCTTGTCCTTTAAATCTTCATCGTAAATAAAACCTGTAAGGAATAGGGCTTCAGGTACACGCTTATCGTTTGGGTAGCGGGAAACAAACTCCTTAAAAAACATTATGCCCGATTCAAACCTGCCACTGGTTCTTCCAGCTTTCCCAGCTTCAAACAACCATTTCTCCAAATGTTGGCTCTCATCGTAGTTGGTCAGGAGTTTATTGGCAAAATCAACCTGTTTGGAAGAGTAGGCTATGATCAACTCTGGTTCTAAATTTTCGTCCTGCAACTTGGTCATATAGCTTTGAAGTGAATCCACCAACTGTTGCTCAGTTAACACTTCCTCCTTATTTCCTCCTCCACATGCAATCATGAAATACGCTACTGCAAGCACTCCAATTTTCTTGATCATCTACCTTTCTTTTTAATGTTAAACTTCATTTTATAGGAAACATCAATATTACCCTTTGCAATGTCATCTAAACGTCCTCTTAGCATTTTTCTTTTAAGCGGATGAAGTTTATCTGTAAAAAGTATTCCCTCAATGTGGTCGTACTCGTGTTGAATAATTCGGGCTGCATAGCCGCTGTATTTTTCCTCCTTAAAATTCCAGTTCTCATCATAGTAGGATATAAGGATATCCGGTTTTCTTTTCACTTCCTCCCTTATTTCGGGAATACTCAAGCAGCCCTCTGTAAAAGGCCACTCTTTTCCCTGCTCTTCCTCTATAATGGGGTTTATAAAAACCTTTTTGAAATTCTTTAGTGCTGCCATTTCAGAAGGATCGTCTTCCTCTTCTGGATCTTCGGCAAAAGGGCTCGCATCCACAATAAAAAGCCGAATTCCAAGGCCAATTTGTGGAGCAGCTAATCCTACCCCCTTAGCGGCATACATGGTTTCAAACATGTTTTCTATCAATGCGCTTAACTCGGGGTAATCCTGATCGATTTCCTCTGCTTCCTTTTTCAAAATGGGGTTACCATAAGCTACTATGGGTAATATCATGTTACTCGGGTCGTCTTTTACTTAAAAAATCCTGCAATATAAGGGTTGCACTCTGTGCATCAATGTCTTCTTTATTTCTTCTTTTTTTCTTGGGAACGCCTGCTTGAATCATTGATTCTACAGCCATTTTAGAACTAAAACGCTCATCCACAAAATGGATAGGTAAATCGGGGAACTTCTTTTTCAGCTTATCAGAAAATTCCTGGATTTCGGCCCAGATATCAGAATGGCTCCCATCCCACCTGGTGGGTTCACCCATCACAAAACCAGCTAGTTTATAGCGAGATGCATAGGCTTCAATAAATCCCATTAGCTCTGAAGTTGGCATGCCCTTCACTCGACTTGCAACAATTTGTAAGTCGTCTGTTTCGGCTAAACCACTTCGCTTTGCCCCGTAATCTATTGCCAATATTCTAGCCATGATTTGCAAAAGTAGCCATTAAGCCCCTAATATTGCCGCGAATCTAATGATTGCAACATGAAAGAATTAATAGAGTCGGCTTGGGAAAATAGAGAATTGCTAAATGAGAAATCCACCCAAATAGCCATTGAAGAGGTAATTGAAGGATTGGATTCCGGAAAGTATAGAGTAGCCGAGCCAACGGCAAATGGTTGGGTAGTAAATGAGTGGATTAAAAAAGCAGTGGTTCTGTATTTCCCCATTAAAACCATGGAAACCATTGAGGTTGGACCTTTTGAGTTCCACGATAAAATTCCATTAAAAAAGAACTATAAGGAAAAGGGTGTCCGAGTAGTACCACATGCCATTGCCCGCCACGGAAGCTATGTGGCTAAAGGGGTTATCATGATGCCCTCTTACGTTAACATTGGGGCTTATGTAGATTCTGGCACCATGGTTGACACCTGGGCTACGGTAGGTTCTTGTGCACAGATTGGAAAAGACGTACACCTAAGTGGAGGTGTTGGTATAGGCGGAGTTTTGGAGCCGCTGCAGGCTGCTCCGGTAATTATTGAAGACGGTGCCTTTATTGGCAGCAGATGCATTGTTGTTGAAGGTGTTCGCGTGGGCAGTGAGGCCGTTTTAGGGGCAAATGTAGTGCTCACCAAAAGCACCAAAATAATTGACGTGAGTGGGGATACAGAAAAAGTATATCGCGGAGAAGTTCCCCCGAGGTCGGTAGTTATTCCTGGCTCCATTAGCAAGGATTTCCCGGCAGGAACCTACCAGGTTCCCTGTGCCCTGATAATTGGAAAACGGAAAGCTTCCACCGATCTGAAAACCTCCCTTAATGATGCGTTGAGAGAATATAACGTTGCCGTGTAGTGAGGGAAAAGGTTCTCATCATACAAAGTGCATTTATTGGTGACGCCATTTTGGCAAGCTCCATGTTGGAAACCGTGCACCGTGAGAATCCAGAAGCTGAAATTCACCTACTTGTTAGAAAGGGAAACGAAGCGCTGTATGCTTCGCATCCCTTTTTAGCCAAACTCTGGGTTTGGGATAAAAGCCACAAATACAAGTCACTTTTTAATTTGCTTTCTGCCATTCGTAAGGAGCGCTTTCACTATGTTTTTTGTGCACAGCGCTTTGGCACCATGGGTCTTTTTACTGTCCTATGTGGAGCAAAAATTAAAGTAGGGTTTAAAAAAAACCCTTGGTCCTTTCTTTTTACTAAGCGCATTGCACATCATTTCGCTCCCAATTGGCATGAAATAGATAGGAACAATGGATTGCTGGAACCCTGGCTGGGGAAAATAAAACCTGCCTTACCCAGATTATATCCCAGCGAAAAAGACAGGGCCACAAGCGCTCAGTATAAAGGAAAGCCTTACCTCTGCCTCTTCCCTTCCTCGGTTTGGGCTACCAAGCAGCTCCCTGCTGAGAAATGGCTGGAACTGATCGAATTAAATCCGAGCTATAGAATTTATTTGATGGGATCTCCAGCTGATAAAGCACTTTGCGATTCCATTTTGAAAGCAAGTAAGCATCCAGATATTCAAAATTTATGTGGAAAGTTGAAGCTTTTAGAGAGTGCGGCATTGATGGAGGGGGCTAAAATGAATTTTGTTAACGATTCGGCTCCTCTGCATTTAGCTACTGCAACCAACAGTCCAGTAAGAGCATTTTACTGCTCAACCATCCCAGAATTTGGATTTGGTCCACTTTCGGAAGATTCAGCTGTAATTGAAACCAAAGAAAAACTGAGCTGCAGACCTTGTGGATTGCACGGCAAAAAGGCTTGTCCTTTGGGACACTTCCGTTGTGCTTTTACCATTGATCTAAAAAATCTAGCGCTTTAACTTTTTTTTTAATTAAAATCCAGCTTATCGTATATTCGGAGCCAAAAT
>JBMYJC010000096.1:0-6881 GCA_049594055.1 Luteibaculum sp.
CCTGCTTATTCTGGGCACTATTGTGGTGTTGTTTTTTAGGCTCAGGAAATTATCCAACCAACAAAAGCAATTAATTGAGGAAAAAGAATATTTGATCCGCGAGGTGCATCACCGGGTAAAAAATAACCTACAATCCTTAAGCAGTTTGGCGGGATTACAAATGATTCACGCAAAAACTCAGGATCAAAAAGAAGTCCTGGAAGACTTTTCTAAGCGACTGGATAGCATTAGTCTAACCCATACCATGCTATATCAATCGCAGAGCTTAAAGGATATCCCCGCAAAGGAATATCTACAAAAATTCACACAATCGGTGCTTGCATTGGATAGTGTTGACAGCCATAATTCCAGAAAACTTAAACTTGAGGTAGATGAAATTGCCTTGAGTTTTACCGAGGGTGTAAGTCTTGGCATGATTACAAATGAATTGTTGAGCAATACCATTAAACACAATGCCAATAGGGCCATCCAAATAAATTTAGAACTCTTAAAGGAGGGAGATCAATTGTGCTTTCATTATTATGAGCAAGAGAATGGGGCAGGGGACATTGCACAGCATGAGAAAGCGGTGGAATCTACTTCCTTGGGACTAAAACTCATAGATATGTTTATTAAAAAACTAAAGGCTCAGCGCCTAGAGGCCAAAAGTCCATTTGGAGTTTCCTTTCAATTTGTAAGACATGCGGATTAGCATTTGCGAAGATGAGGTGATTGTAGCCGAGCACCTGCGTGCTATGGTAAGCCAGTTGGGATATAAGGTGATTGGCCTGGAGAACGATTATGAAGCCTGTTTGGCCATGTTAAAAGCCTTTCCACCCGATTTAGCCCTCCTGGATATAAGAATGGATAGGGAAGATGCAGGATTTAGGCTTGCAGAACATTTAAAAAGCGAGCATATACCCTTTGTGTTTATCAGCGCACACTCAGACGATAACGCCCTGGGCGAGGCTGCAAACTTGAATCCACTGGGATATATTGTAAAGCCCTTTAATCTGCCTCAAATAAAGGCTACACTCAAGCAAGCCGAGGAAAAAACTAAGCGCTCAGCGGTCTATTTAAAGGTGGGCCATGAGACCATAAGAATTTTAAAAGACAGCATTCTGTATATCAAGTCAGATGATAAATATTGCGAACTATACACCGAGGAAGGGCGGCACTTAATTCGGAATAGTTTGTCTAATGTGTTGGAGGAATTGGAAGCAGACTTTCTTTTGCGGGTTCATCGATCTTACGCAGTAAATGAGGGTAAAATAACTCGGAAAGAAGGTCAGAGAATTTATTTAGGTGAACAGGAAATCCCCATTTCAAGGTCATTTAAATTCTAGTTTTTAAATGCCTCTTATTCCAAAAGAAAAACCCCATTCCTAACCGTTAATAAAGGGCTGGAATGGGGCTGGCTAAGAATTGTATTTGGCGGTACTGCTAGTTCTTACCGTGGTAGTTGATTTCAAGTTCATCTATAGTTCCGGAGAAATTTCCTTTAGTTGCCCAGGCATTTCCACCTAACACCATCAACTGGTTTTTAACGTTTCCTGAGCGATAGGAAGCATTTTGTGCTTTATTCTCTGTGAGCACTCCGTTAACTCTTAGCTGTTGCTTTCCTTGTGGCTTCCAGCTAAAGTGAATTAGAGTCCAATCTGCTGTAGCATTAAACTCGCTGTAAACCTTTACCAACTTGTTATCAATAATGGTGGAGAATACCCATTTTCCATTTTCTATACCAATTACCATATTAAACTGTTGGGTATCAAAAGTTGGGGTACCTCTGCTGATAACTGTACTGTTGTTGCAATCCAGAGGCTTAACCCAAAAGCTTCCGCTAATTCCGTTTGTTAGGCTTGGAAGTAGGTCCTTACTCTTTAGGTTTATCCGGTTGTTAGAAAGGCTGAATGCAGCATTTTCTATCCCGTTCCTATCCTTGGTATAATCTTCGGGTCGGGTAATAAACTGAGATTTTTCTCGTCCAAAATTGCTGCTCACGCCATTAAAATGAAATCTGAGATCCGCTGTTTCAAATACCGATGATTCCGTAGAGGAGGTAAAGTCGTAGTCGGCGGTGCTAAGCATGGATATTTCTTGGCTCTTTGCTTGCGGGCCAAAAATTAGGAGGCTAGAGAGGAAGATAGTTTTCATGGCATCGGGGCTTAATGTTTACCCAAAGATGCCTCATGAATTAGCTGCCGATTTTGTTTTGTCCGTGAACTGCAATTTTATGTGCGTGAATTGCAATTGGGTTGAAGTTGCTACGGAGATATTAAATAGATCTTTCCTCTACTCCTTTTTATTGGGTTCTGCTTTACTATCCAGGTTGGAGAACAGCAGCAAGAACAAAACCAAAACACTGGCCTCGGTTAACTTGGGTGGAAGGCTATTGGGTTGGTGAAAGTTTTGGTGTAGCAGAAATAGACAAAACACACTTAGCAATAGGGTTGCAATATTTATGGGTTGCAGATGTTTCATGATGTGTAAAGGTTACGTTTCCACAAAAGTCTGACCTAAATCCCATAAGTTATCCTTTAATTATTTTATATCCAGCATTAGATTTGTAAATGGATAAAGAGTGCTAGATAAAATTTTCCACCCAGGCAAAGTGATTTTTGATGATGTCCTCTTTGTTGTCCTTTAAGAAATTTAAATACGCCGTTGCCACCGGGCTCAACTCTTTTTGCGACAAGTACACCAAATGCCATTGAGTAGTAATGGGTAAATCCTTGGCTTTAACAATGGTAAGATCGCCATCTTTTAGTTCGTTCCTAAGTCCTATTAATGGCATAATGGATTGACCCATTCCAGAAATCACGGCTTGCTTTACGGCTTCATTGGAGGTGAGCTCAATAATCTTTCTGTTCTCTTGCGGATGTTCATCGTAATACTTGCGCATGGCAGCTCGGGTGGCAGAGCCCTCTTCCCGGTATATCAATGCACGGTGCAGGATTTCTTTTCTTTTTTTCTTAGCCATGCTTCCCTGTTCTACTAAGTACAGGTGATTATCCATTAATGGCACAATTTTAATGTCTTGAAGGGCGGGTAGTACCGATACCAGTGCAAAGTCTATTTCGTTTTTTTCCAGTTGTTTAATCACATTTCTTTTGTTGGTTACATCCATAACAAGATCAATACCAGGATGCTCGGCCAAAAACTCGGAGAGGAAGTAGGGCATTACGTATTTTCCAGTACTTGCAGAGGCAATCTTTAGGGTGCCCACCAAATTGCCTTTAAATGCCAGGGTTTTGTTTCTAAGCAGTTCAACGTCCTCCAAGATTTTTACCGCTGTTTTGGCTACCTCTTTGCCAAAATCAGTAATGTAAAGACGTTTGCCAATAATTTCAATTAGAGCTACATCAAACTGTTCCTGAAGCTTTTTTATCTGGATGGAAACTGCCGGCTGCGTTAAATGAAGTTTTTCTGCTGCTTTGGTAATGCTCTCTGTTTCTACTACGGCCATGAATACCCGCAACTGATGTAAAGTGTAATTCATAACTAAGGCTTATGCTTATTAGAAATATTATGAATGAAAACAAATGGATGAACAGCCCGATATTTGCATAAACATTCTCTTATGGAAAAATCGATAAACCTAATTAAAAATCTATACACCAGCTATGAAGCAAAGGAAATTGTGCTGGATCTATTCAACCATAAAATCAACTTTTTAAAACGCAAGATTTTTAGTCTGGATGAGCTGGGGCATAAGGTGCCCGAACGCCTTAGCGCCCGTATTGTGCAATTGGAGCGCGATAGAAATGAGTTACAGGAATACTTTGACAAAGTATCACCCGAACTCTACTTAGAAATCGACTGCCTCCTGCGCATCAAAGAGTTAGACAAGGTTAGTGCTTAATCATCCATCCAAACTAAAAAAACGAAAGCCCCTAGTGGGCTTTTTTAATGCTCGCTTATGAATATAGATCTGCTTATATCCAATTTAACCAGTCCCGCCTTACTGTTTTTTTGCCTGGGCATTATTGCTGTTCAGCTAAAAAGCGATTTGGAGATTCCTCCAAACTCATCCAAGTTTATCTCTTTATATCTTTTGTTTTCTATTGGATTTAAAGGAGGACAGGAGTTAGCACACAGCACCCTAAGTGCTGATATTATAGGTGTTACATTATTGGGAGTGCTTTCTGCCATTCTCATACCGCTAGCTACCTTTTTTATGCTTAAAAATAGGTTGCAAGTCCCCAATGCAGCAGCAATTGCCGCAGCTTATGGCTCTGTAAGTGCGGTAACCTTTGTAACGGCAGTATCCTATTTAGAAATGCAGCAGATTCATTTTGGGGGGCACATGGTGGCCGTTATGGCTTTAATGGAAGCACCCGCCATTGTGGTTGGAGTGTATTTGCTAAGTCGTTTTAGCGATGAGGAAAAACGGGTGAGTCCAGTACACTTATTTAAACATGCGCTAACCAATGGCTCGGTTCTATTAATTCTGGGTTCGCTGCTCATTGGGTTTTTAGCCAGTGAGGAGCAGGCGCAAGGCATATCGCCATTTACAACAGATATTTTTAAAGGTTTCCTGGCGGTTTTCTTGTTGGATATGGGTATAACCAGTGGAAAGCATTTGCCTGGAATTAAAAAGTTTGGCTGGTATCCGCTGGCATTTGCTCTAATTATGCCACTTATTTGTGGCTTAAGCATGGCTTGGATAAGCGGCTGGGTTACCACAGACGAGGGCAATCGATTGCTGGTTAGCATCCTGGCAGCCAGTGCTTCTTACATTGCAGTTCCCGCGGCTATGAAAATGGCCAACCCCAAGGCCAATCCGGGTTTGTATTTACCTATGGCACTGGCCATTACATTTCCATTAAACATTACACTGGGAATGCCACTTTATCACAGCATTATTAATCTGTAAGGCTGCTAGTTGGGCTAAGGTCTAAACCTATAAAAAGGCCGTCTCGATATGTTAAGACGGCCTTTTTCTTTTAATCCTTCTGGAATTAGAGCTTTTGACCAATTTCATCCTGATTGGTTACCAGGTGCAAATCGATCACCTTGGCAATTTCTTTTTTCATTTTAGCATCCTTCCAATCCATAGATTCCTCTGCTAGACGGAACATGCTCATGAAAATAACCCCGTGTTCATTTTTCACCTCCAGGTGAAATTTATCGTGTTGTTCCTTGATCTCGGCCCAAGCGCTTCTCACATGACTCCAAAAACGCTCAGTTTTTTTCCAGTAATCAATAGCGGGTTGGCAGGTTTTCTCGTCTACCTTAGTATAAGTGTTCCATCCTTTTTCTACAGCTATCAGTTCCTTGCTTCCATCTTTATTCACCTGAATTTTTTGGTTGTTTTGGTCGTGTACCCAACCGTACTCGGTAATCTCCTGGCGGTTGTTTCTAAGCATTAGGTTGTAGTCGGTTCTTTTGGCCGTGCTAATTTCCCTTCTTGGAAGTGGGGCAGGAGCTTCCGATTCCCAGTAATGTTTACCATCCACGTGAATCCATGTCCCAGAACCTTCATAGCGCGGGCTGTCATCCACCTGGGTTACCACCTGTTTCCATTGTCCTTGGTTGTTTTTATTCTGAGCGCGTTGCCAGGTATAATCCAATACATATTCGTGCATGGATGGCGCCTCGTAAACCCAGTCTTGTCTCCAGTGTTTTACCACTGTTGAATCGTTTACGGTTAACAAGTGCTGGAGTGAAATGAAATCATCACTCACCTGTATTGGGGTTATCCACTCATAAGCCCAGGAATATTCCCGGTCGTGAAATTTATAACCTGTATCGGGTGAGTAAACCTCGGCATAGCGAAATTCTACTTTGTAGCAACCCTCCATATTGAGGATTGCCTCGCGATCCTGGGCCAGTTTTTCTGCGTTTTGCGCCATGGCCGCAATGCTTAGGCTCATTAGAGTACAGATGCTAAATAGCTTGTTCATGATTGTTGATTTTAGGGTGTATTTGATTATTGATTAAAAACTTGATAGCGAAAAGTGTAAAGGCGCGCTTGCATGGATGAGTTTGGTTTTTCTGGTGCGCCCTTGTAATAGGAGAGGATCTCCATTTTCACAAAAGTTGTTTCTGTGAGCTTGAGGATTAAATTTTTCCCGGGAATTGGGCTAACTGTGCGCTCCTGATGGTTGTAGTTGTACCAACTAGTTCCAGAACCTCTGCCAAAAGCTAAATCATCGGCTTCATCTGTTTTATAGCCCTGGCTGGGAAAGGAAGTGATCTCCGCGAAATTTCCGCTTAAAAACTGTCCGCCTACTTGGCCGGGCCCACTCACCCCGCTGTTTACCAGAATGGTAGTGCCACTTAGGGCAATATGCCATTTATTGCTGGCAGAATCTGCTGGATCTACCACCTCTCCACTAATAAAATTGAAAAAGGTGTGCGAGTTGGTATAGCTGGTGTCTGCCGGTAATTCGTTAATGTTTTGCTCGGCTTCAAAACCCGATGCTTGTGTTGTTTCACCGCTTGGAATGAATACATCATCGGGGTCTTTTTCGCAGGAGGCAAGGAGCAGGATGCATGCGGGAAAAATAAATTTTAAGGATTTCATGGTTTTACTTGTTTGCTCAGGTTAAAGTTTAGGGTTAGTAGAAAATTGGTTCCGGGATCGTAGGGCAGAAACACAGGGTCTGTGTTGTTCAGTAAGTTTCTGATAGACATGAGCGCAGAAAAACGCTTTTTGCTCCACTGAATCGAAAGATTTACCTGGTGAAAAGCATTGCTCTTTTCATCAAAAATGTCCGATACACCGTTGTTGTTAGTATCGCCAAAACGATATGCAGAGCGCCAGTTCCAACGGGCATAAAATTCCAAATCGAATTTTGGTATGCGATAGGCCACTTTTGCATTTCCAGCAAAACGCGATCTGCCATATAATCCTCCGTAAAAGCTTTCGTCCAGCTCCAGGGTACGGCCCCTTCCTG
>JBMYJC010000097.1:0-6879 GCA_049594055.1 Luteibaculum sp.
CGGTGAACAGTATCTTTTTGTTAATCAAAGGTTTATAAAGTCCAATTACTTTAATCACGCCATTGCCAAGGCTTATGAGGATTTAATTGATCCGCAGTCCTTTCCGTCCTATTTTATTATGATGGAGGTAGAACCCGATCGCATTGATGTAAATATTCATCCCACGAAAACAGAAATAAAATTCCAGGACGAAAGGGCCTTATACCAGCTTATCCAAGCAAGTGTTAAAAAGGCTCTGGGTGTTTTTAATGTAAAGCCCAGCATTAATTTCGAGACACCAGCTGTGCCGCTAAGCCCCGTGTCTAAAAATCAGGAATTTAAGGTGCCACCCATCCATATAAATCCCAGCTATAATCCTTTTAAAAAGCAAGCTGCTGGGTCGACTCCAAGCGCAGAGGCTCCACGAAAATTAAAAGAGCTCTACGATATTGAGCAAGAGTTTCAGGTAGACTGGAAAAAGGAAGAGGCCGTGCGTCCAACAGAGCACGTTGATGAGCGAGAAATAGAGAGGAGCCAGGAGAATAATAACATTCCAAAAAGGGAAGAGGAACAAGTAGAAGAGGCGTATTTACAAATTGCCCAGAGCTACATCTTAACAAAAATTAAATCTGGATTTATTTTAATCGATCAACAAAGGGCGCACGAGCGCGTGTTGTTTGAGCGGTATTTATCTAAACTTGCAGGGGAGCGAAAAAGCAGCCAACAACAGCTTTTTCCAGAACGCATTCAATTGGGAGCTAAGGATGTTACGTTGCTAAGCTCTTGTAAAGAAACCCTGGAGGCCATGGGTTTCCAATTTGAGTTTTTTTCCAGCGATGAGATTGTTGTGAATGCCTTACCAGAAGGTTTAATGATGAGTGGAGTGAGTGCTTTTATGGACGAATTTTTAGAGCATATGCACGCGCCTAAGCTCAGTAAAAGCTTTGGTTACCAAGAAAAGCTTGCCTACAGTTTGGCGCTCTCTGGTAGCATTAAAAAAGGTCGAGTTCTTAAGTATCAGGAAATGCAAAGCTTGGTTGGCGATTTATTTGCTTGTACCAACCCCAAGCTGTCCCCATCTGGTAAGACCTGTACCGTACAAATAGGGGTAGAAGAAATTGAAAAACTCTTTAATGGATGAACAGTTTTAGAGGAGGATTTGGTGGAGGATTTAATACCAATACAGTAGTTGTTAACCTCCTTATCATAAACATCATTGGTTTTGTTGCCGCCTGGGTATTTGGCAAAAGTGGAGGAGGCTATCACTTAAACACCATTTTAGGACTTTACATTCCCAGCTCGGACCAGTTTAAGCCTTACCAGCTTTTAACCCACATGTTTATGCATGGTAACCTCATGCACATCTTTTTTAATATGTATGCGCTTTTCCTTTTCGGAACGGTGTTAGAAAGGGTGTGGGGCGCAAAACGATTTTTAATCTTTTACTTGGTTTGCGGTTTTGGAGCTGCATTACTGCACCTGGGAGTGAGCTATTGGGAGGCAGAAGCAGCAAGATCTGCTCTTATGGATTTTGGCTACAGCAGCTCGGAACTAGCCGAAATGTTGAGCACAGGGCAAGTAAATAGAGATCTGCCACCAGAGATAATGGAAAAGGCCCGTACCTTTTATGGAGCCAATAACTATCCCACTGTTGGTGCCTCGGGTGCTGTGTTTGGATTGCTTTTGGGCTATGGAATGCTCTTTCCAAATTCCGAGCTATTTCTGCTCTTTATTCCGTTCCCTATAAAAGCAAAGTATTTTGTTATCGGTTACGGACTCATTGAATTATTTGCCGGATTTGCGCGCAGCCCAGGCGATAATGTGGCCCATTTCGCACATATTGGTGGAATGATCTTTGGTTTTATTTTGATTAAAATCTGGCAGCAGGACAGAGATAACTTCTATTAACTATGTGGCAAAAGCTTTTATATCAGTACCGCATGGGCAATATGGTCATGAAATTGCTTTATATAAACGTGGCTGTTTTTGCGCTTATCGCTGTGTTCTCTATTCTAGGCTTCCTGTTTCAGTTAGATCTTTACACAACAGGTTCTGGGGTAAAACAATTGTTTATCACAGAGTATTTAAGTGCTAACTCAGACCCTATTCTGCTGCTTAAAAGGCCTTGGACCATAATCACCTACATGTTTACGCACGAGGGATTGTGGCATATTCTGGTCAACATGCTAATCTTTTATTACATCGGGAATATTTTTTCCGATTTGTTGGGGAATCAACGGGTATTACCGCTTTACATTTTTGGAGGTGTAGCTGGTTTGCTGCTCTATGTTTTGTCATTTAACCTTATTCCCGCTTTTGGGTCTGCCCGCTTGCCCATAATTGGAGCTTCCGCCTCCGTATTGGCAATTATGGTGGCCACGGCAACCTATGTTCCAAATTATCCCATCCGATTAATGTTATTGGGCACCGTGGCCCTTAAATACATTGCAGCATTTTACGTAGTAATAGATTTATTGGCTTTGCGAGGCACAAGTGGAAATCTAGGTGGACACATTGCGCATTTGGGTGGGGCAATTTTTGGATTTATATATGCCCGTCAGCTCACCAAAGGCAACGATTTAGGAAAGTATTTTTACCTAATTGTCAATAGCTTTAAGGGTTTGTTTCAATCTAAGCCTAAGGTAAAAGTGGTGCATAAAGAGAAATCTAAAACCAGTAAAAATACCACGGGCAAAAAGTCCTCATCAGACGATTATCAAAAAAGGGTGGATGAGATTTTGGATAAAATATCTAAGTCTGGGTATCAGAAGCTAACGCAAGAAGAAAAGGATTTTCTGTTTAACGCCTCCAAGCGATAATGTCTAAACTTTTAAGCTATACGGTTGTTGGAGCTTTTCTCTTGCTGTACGCCCTGTCGTATTTTGCCCCCTATTTAAACCCATCTTCATTCTGGTATTTTGCCTTTTTGGGCTTGGCTTTTCCCTACCTATTTATTGCGGGAATTGTGCTCTTTGTTTTTCTTTTTATTGGATCCAATAAACTTAAGTGGATACTACTCATAGCATTGGTTCCGGGCTTTTTTAAGATGGATTTATTTTTCAGGCTCTCAGGCGGAAAAAACTTTGCCGATGATGACATCCAGGTAAAAGTGTTCTCCTACAATGTGCGTTCTTTTAACCGCTACAAGTGGATAGAAGACGAACATGTTTTCTCTGATATTCTTCGGATAATCAAAATCCACAATCCAGATATTTTACTGCTACAGGAATTTTATGCCAGCGATGTGGCAAAAAGAGATAGCCTTTGTAAACTGATTAGCGAAACCTGCGATCTTCCTTATTACAACGGATTTGGCCCCTTAAAAAGTAAAAAGGTACATGGGCTTTTTACTTTTTCACGGTTTCCTATCGACCACAGCATTGAGGTTCGTTTTGTTGATCAAGGGGTAAACGGATTTTTAGACTCTAAAATTCTATATCCTGGAAAGCCCTTTCGGGTGATTAATTTCCACCTGGCATCCTACCAGCTTAATCCGGCTGAAAGTGCCAATAGCAATGAGGAGGAAATTAAATCGGCTTTTTACAAGCTAAAAAACGGCATGATTAGGCGGGGAGATCAGGTACGACAGTTAAAACAGCATATTACAGAGAGCCAACTTTTACCCCTTATTTGTGGAGGCGATTTAAATGATACGCCCCATTCCTATGCATACAATACGATTTCGGAGTTTTTAGCCGACTCCTACACAGAAGCGGGTTCTGGTGAAGGGAAAACTTATGTTGGAAAATTACCTGGGTTTAGAATAGACTACCTTTTCCACAGCGAATCTTTCCAGGCGAAAAGCTACTACAGTGTGCGCGAGGAGAAGTCCGATCACTATCCTATTGTGGCGGAGTTTGCTTACTAAAATCTACACTGTGTTCCATTTTTACGCGGCTTAAATCCAGAACATTCATGGGATTGCTGGCAAAGTTTTTAACCCGTTTGGATAAGAGCTGCAGGATTTGGTCATGGAAAAGTGGAATAACAGGCATTTCTTGGTTAACAATCCACTGCAACTCCTTTAAAATTACTTCCCTTTCTGCGCCAGACACCAGAAAACTCTGTTCGTACAAAGAATCGTAGCGCTTGTTTTGATAATGAAAATAGTTGGGGCCATTGGGAATGGTGTTGGGTCCGTAAAACAAGCTTAGGAAGTTTTCTGGGTCGGGATAATCGGCAATCCACGATTTTCTGAATAGGGCTAACTCTCCATTCCCGGTTAATTGCCGGTGATGGGAGGGCGGTAGTATCTCAACTTTGCAATTTAGACCCAAAGCCTTCCATTGGCTTTGTATGTATTCGCAAATTTCAAGATTACCCGATGTGCTATATATTTCAATGGTTTTACCCGTTAGTTGGAGTGAATCAATAATTCTTTGAGCCTTTTGCGGTTGGAATTGCAAAAAGGGATCTGCACCAAGAGCAGACTTCCACAAAGATGGTGGAACAAAACCAGTGCTTGCTGGACTGCCAATTCCATTTAAAACGTAGGTAATTAATTTTTCCCGGTCTATGGCAATGGACAGCGCTTGCCTAAAAACGGCTAAATCCAGGCTTTCGTCCAAGCCAATTCTTACCCCGAGGTAGTCGCATTTTAAAAAGGGGCTTTTAAGTAGGTGAAAGTAGGGGGCAAAGCCAGGGTTCAATTCCCCAGAAACATTTAAAACCCGATGTTTAGAAGCAGGGTCCAAGCCAGACATAAAATCAAAATCTCCCCGTTCCATCCCCATCAATGCAGCACTCTGGTCTTTTATAAAGGAGATGGATACGGCATCTAAATGCGGGAGTTGATCACCATTTTCATCCCTTTCCCAATAATTCGGATTTTTATGTAGTACCAGTTTTACCCCTTCCTCCCAAATGAATAATTGAAAGGGCCCAGTTCCTACTGGATTGGCTCTAAAATCATCGCCATAAAAGTCTATGGCCTCTTTAGGCAATACCACGCAGTACTGCATGGCAAGTAGAGAAAGAAAATGGGGACTAACCTGGTTGAGTTGGATTACGAGGGTACTGTCGTTGGGCGCTTGAATGGCAAGCTCCCCTTTATCTGTTTGTTTAACAGGATCTAAAACCCACCTGCCTGGAGAAGCGGTTTCTGGGGCTACTAGGCGATTTAAGGAGTAGACAAAATCTTGGGCTACTAATTTTCTGGGCTGCCCCTTAAAACAAGGGTTTTCATGGAAATAAACGTCTGTCCTTAAATGAAAGGTGTATTGGGTTTGGGTGCTGTCTATCTCCCAGCTTTTAGCCAAAGAAGCCTGTACATTCAAATTACTATCCAGGCGAATCAGGCCATCAAATAATTGGTTTACCGCCCAAATATGTTCTAGGTTTCTGGTGTAAGCGGGATCCAGAGAGCTTATTCCACCCGGTTCATTGTACCTAAATACTTGTTTATCTTGGTGATTATTGGCTTGGAATGAACAGGAGTACAGAAAACCAAGCAGACAAAAAAGTCCAAAAACCGTTGATTTACAAACATAACCTGGCCGCATCGCTGGGAATTTGCTGTCGAAACTAGCGATTTAGCGGGCGCATTTCTATCTCTACCTGGTGGAAATTTTTTGGAGTGTCGTAGGCATTCCAAATGGTTTTAGCAATGTCGCTGGCCTGCATCATAGAGTCGTCTGCGGTAACCATCTCAAATTCATTAAAAAAGTCGGTGTTAACAGAGCCTGGATTAATCCCCGTTACTTTAATCCCATACTTGCGAAGCTCTTTGAAGATGCTCAAGGTAAATCCGCGCACGGCAAACTTACTGGCACAGTAGGCACCCATTCCTTCAATTCCCGTAGTTCCGGCAATGGAGGCAATGTTAAAAATATGACCGCTTCCTTGTTCCTTCATAATGGGGGAAACAAGGCGTGTGCAGTAGAACAATCCATTAACGTTTGTAGCCTGCATTGCATCAAACTGTTGTGGCTCGCAATCTAAAATAGGAGTGGGAATTCCCCATCCGGCGTTGTTTACCAGAACATCAACGCGATTTTCCAAAAAAGTCAAGCTCTGTTTTAATGCCTTTTCTACCTCAGCAAATTGGCTCACATCACACGCTATCCAATGGAAGTTTGGATGATCCACTGTGGTTTTACTTCTAGACCATCCCACCACGCTAAAGCCTTGGTTTAAGAAGGCGTTTACAGTGGCTAAGCCTATTCCTTTGCTGCTTCCGGTAACTATTGCTGTTTTCATGTTTTTTGCTTTGGCTGCAATTAATTCAATAAAACTGGAGGACAGTATTTTTTAAGAAAGCTTTGGAGAAAGCGGAAAGCTGAAAGCTAAAATCGCCAAGCTGGAAGCTAAAACGCTGAGAAGGTGAAAAGTTGATGATTTGAAAAGCTGAAAGCTCAAAGCGCCAAGCTGAAAGCCTTTTCCCCTCATTGAGGCAATGTGCTGAGTTTGACGAAGTAGGTACAAAGGGGGAGGAAAACAAGAGCATTAAAGGATATGGAGTTTGTAGCTGATAGCTCATATCGAAGCACCCAGCCACTCTGAACAAAGTGAAGAGTCCTATTGGATCATCTTAGATCAATTTCCCTGAGATTCTTCGTCATGCCAACTGGCATTCCAGACGAAACGAAGTGTATTTACAATGCTGACAATCCGAAGGATTCGTCAGTAAATCTAGAATCCATTGTCAGCTAAACGGACCAAGCTGGAAGCTGGAACCTAAACGCTGAAAAGTTGAGAAGTTGATGATTTGAAAAGTGGGGAGCTTGGAAGCGCAAACTCAAGCTAAAAGCCCCTTTTTCCAAAGGAAAAACTCAAAACATTTAATCCCCATTCTATTATCTAGATCCTCGCGCTTAAATTCCTTAAATAGGCATCAGCTAGGACCAGGGCCGCCATAGCCTCTACAATAGGAACCGCACGGGGTAGAACGCAAGGGTCGTG
>JBMYJC010000098.1:0-1132 GCA_049594055.1 Luteibaculum sp.
ACTCTGCCAAATATCAAAAGGGAAAAACCACTTGGGAAACTACCATTAATGCCGCCTACGGTATCCAAAACACCGAGGAAACTGGAGTAAGGAAAACAGATGATAAATTGGAGTTTGCCTCAAAATACGGTAGAGATGCTTTTGGTAAATGGCACTATACCTCCTTGCTAAATTTCCGGTCTCAGTTTCAACCCGGTTATCAATTCCCTAACGATACCACGCGCATTAAAATTTCTGATTGGTTAGCCCCTGGTTACGTGAATTTCTCCGTGGGTTTGGAGAATGAGACTTGGGAGTGGCTGCGGGTGTACATATCACCACTTTCTGCCAAGGTAACCATAGTAATGGATGACGATTTATCTGCCGCTGGTGCCTTTGGCGTTGATACAAATAAAACCGCTCGCTTTGAATTAGGGGGCCTTTTGCGTTTTGCGGTAGATGCCGAGATTATGGAAAATGTGAGTTTCCAGTCTACCCTGGAGCTATTTTCCAACTACAGCGAAAACCCACAGAATATTGATGTTAACTGGGACAACCTTATTTCATTTAAGATAAATAAGTTCTTATCGGCCAGCATCTCTGCAACCATTATTTACGACCACGACATCAAGATTCCAATTGATGAGGATGATGACGGAGAAACAGATTACAGTGCACCGCGCACCCAATTGAAAGAAGTATTAAGTTTAGGAGTTCAGTACAAATTCTAATGGGCTTAGATCTTACAAACGCAAACGAAATAGGTGGCAACGACCCCGAGTTTATCCGTGAGCTTTTAACGGTTTACGTTAAACGTTTTCCAGAGTACCACAGTGCTTTGGTAGTAGCCATTAAGGATCAAGACCTTAAAGAAATGGCTTCTCGCATTCATCGCGTTAAGTCAGCCGTTTCCGTATTAGGATTCAAAAAATTCTGTAGCGAACTCAAAATTGCAGAGGATTACTGTTTGAGCCCAGAGGCAAACCTGGTAAAAGCCATAAGCTTGAGCAACAATATGTTGGCCACTTTTGAAGCCTCGCTAGCCGAAGTAGAGCAATATCTGAAAACCGGAAGTGCCTCCTAAGCTCGTAAGGATAGTTGGTCAGGGACTTGCCGGGACTACCTTAGCCTGGGCCTTCTTACAGCGGGGAAT
>JBMYJC010000098.1:1142-6876 GCA_049594055.1 Luteibaculum sp.
ATAGATAATAAACATCATAGCGCGGCATCTTTAGTAGCCGCTGGCATGTGGAATCCAATCAATTTCAGGCGTATGCTTTTTAGTTGGAAAGCACACGAATTGGTTCCCTTTTTAAACGAATTTTACGGGGAGATAGAACAAAAGCTGGGTTTGAAACTCCTACATCAGAAAACAAATTTCAAGCGAATTTCAGACGAAAACAGCTTTAGACTCTGGCAAAAGCAAAAGGATGACTTAAGGGGTTGGGCCAAACCCCTTACAGATACAACCCAGCCATTCATTTCTGCATATGCAGTAGGAGAAGTAAGTCACTGTGGAATATTGGATTTGCCGCTTTACCTCAACGCTAGCAAAAAACACTTTCAAGCGCTAGGCGTATTGGAGGAATCAAATTATAGCTGGAAGGAATGGCAAAACGAGGAGGCTGTGATTACCATAGCCTGCCAGGGCTTTCAAAATGCAGATAACCCCTTTTTTGATTGGTTGCCCATTAATGCCAATAAAGGCGAGATCTTGAGCTTAAGATCCAGGCTCAATCCAGGTGAGAAAATATACAACGTAGGTAAATTTTTCTATCAGGATCCCAAAGGAAATGTTAAGGCGGGATCCACCTATTACTGGAATGATTTAAGCCCTGAGCCTACCGAAAAAGGCCGACAGGAAATTTTAGAACCCATAAGGCAATATTTAGATCCAAGTGCGGAAGTAAAAGAAACTTCTGTGGGATTTAGGCCTACCACGCCAGATAGAAGACCCATCATAGGGTTTCATCCTAGCATAAAGTCTTTAGCTATTTTTAATGGTTTAGGAACCAAGGGAGTGATGCTAGCACCCTATTTTGCAAATCAGTTTGTAGCTTCTATTTTAGACAACACGCAATTGGATAGCGAAGTGGACATCCAGCGTTTTTATAAACGATACCATGATTAAGAAGATTGAACATTTGGGCATAGCGGTAGGAGATTTAGAGGCGGGCAATGAGCTATTTACCAAGCTATTAAATCGCAAGCCTTACAAGGAGGAAAAAGTTGTTTCTGAGGGTGTTACCACCTCTTTTTTTCGTGTTGGCGATAGTCAGGTGGAATTGTTGGAGGCCAGCGATAGTATGAGCCCAATTGCCCGGTTTATTGAAAAAAGAGGCAGTGGAATTCATCACTTAGCTTTTTATACCGACAACATTTACGATGAAATGGAACGCTTAAAGCAAGAGGGTTTTCAACTGTTGTCAGACGCACCTAAGCCTGGTGCTGACGGCAAATTGATATGTTTTTTGCATCCAAAATCTACTGGAGGAGTGCTTATTGAGCTCTGTCAGGATGCTTAAAAAACTACAGTTTTCCCAGATAAAATTCTAAACGCTCCGCGGCTTCTTCAAAATTGGAGTCGAAACTAATTACTCCATCCACGTGGCCGGCCATAATCAGGATCTTTTGCTTGGGTAAATCTGCTAAGCGCCACAATCTGAAAATTTCTCTAGCCATTTGTGGGGTGCCGTATGGTATATCCTTCTTAGTTGTAGGGAGTAATTCGTTATAGTTTTCCCAAATATGCTTGTTATGCACATGAATAACGGCTTTAATGGCAGGATCTAACTCATATATGGCTGCATGGGTTAGGCTTTCACTGGAGGCTTTGATGGGGCCTTCGCAGCTCAACCTGTTCTCTGCAATATTGTAGTCTGTAACTCGGGTAAAATGCTCGGGTTTAATTCTTGGGATATGCCCGGTTTGGGTGCCAGAAATGGCAAAGTTATTAGCAGCGAGTCTTTTTGAGATGTTACCGTAGCCAACCTGATTTTTAGAATCGTATCCAATTAAATTCAGGTCAAACATTTGATTGCGTGCAGCAATGATTTCATCATCTGAAGCAATCGGTGCTACATCGGTTTCCTTCCAGGTAATATGGTATTTAATGTAGCCTTCATCAATCATGCCTGGGCTAATTCTAGCAATTGGTCTACACCCTCTTCGGAAGCGGGAAAAATTCCTTTTTCACTCACCAAACCGCTAATTATTCGGTTAGGAGTAATATCAAATCCGGGGTTGTAGCCAGGCGTGCCTTCCGGGCAAATAAGTACTTTCTCTATTTGGCCTTTTGCTGATTTCCCGTGCACATATTTCACTTCCTTTTCAGATCGGTTTTCAATCGGGATTTTATCTCCAGATTTTAATTTGGAATCTACGGTATAGCTTGGCAATGCCACGTAAAATGGAATATGGCAATCGTTGGCGGCAAGGGCTTTTAGGTAGGTACCAATTTTATTGGCCACATCACCATTGCGTGCTACGCGATCTGCTCCCACAAAAACCAGGTCTACCAATCCCTGGCGCATAAGAAGTCCCCCTGCATTATCTGTAATTAAATGGTGCGGTACACCCTGTTGCTGCAACTCAAAAGCGGTTAGGTTGGCGCCTTGGTTTCTGGGACGTGTTTCATCCACCCAAACATGGATATTTATACCCTTTTCATGGGCTAAATAAATAGGCGCTGTGGCTGTTCCCCAATCTATACAAGCGAGCCATCCCGCATTGCAGTGCGTGAGAATATTAACGGGTTCGCCATCGGGTTTGGTGGCTGCAATTTCCTGGATAATGCTTAAGCCGTATTCTCCAATGCTTTTACAAGCCTCCACATCTTTTTCCAACATTTGGTTGGCATTGTTAAAAAGCAAGGTGGCCAGTTGTGCCGGACTGGATTCTGGATTAAACTCCACAATTTTTCTTTGACTGTCTAAGGCCCAGAAGAGGTTAACGGCTGTAGGTCGGGTTGCTTGAAGGCGCTCAATCCGCTCAAAAATGTACTCTCTAAACTTTTTTCCACTTGACTCCCTAGCCGCTAAATACACGCCAAAAGCTGCCGTAACACCAATTAATGGCGCTCCGCGAACAATCATCTTTTCAATGGCCTTTGCAGCTTTTTCGGAATCGTTTATGGTAAATACCTCGGTTTGATGCGGAAACTTCCTCTGGTCGAAGGTGTATAAAACGTGTTTTTGTTTTTGATCGAACCAAAATGTGCGGAAGTATTTGCCGTTAATCTTCATGCGATAAAGTGCTAGTTTAGAGTCCTTAATGGTAAGCATTTTATGGATATTCCAAAACAGTTTCCACTGCCTTATTTCGCGGTAATATTTTCCAGCCGGAAAAAACACAGTGACGATGCCTTTACGCAACTCTCTGATTATCTGGATGAATTGGTACTTTCTCAGCCTGGATACCTGGGTCATGAAACCGTGGGTTCAGATCCCAGCATTACAATTTCTTATTGGAAAGATTTAGATGCCATAAAGAACTGGCGTGAAAATCCGGAGCACGCTGCGGCCATTAAAAAATCAAAGGAGTTGTGGTTTAAGGATTACAGTATCCGAATAGCAGAGGTGCAAAGAGATTATTACTGGGAATCTAAGTAATCCCAAAAAGCATCGTTGCTTTTGCTGGGAACCCAAATCCCTTGTATTCCCATTTGGCTTGCAGCCTCGGCATTTAGCTTTGTATCATCAAAAAAGATGCAGTTTTCCGGTGGTTCTTTTATGGAATTTATTGCCGCATGGTAGATTTCGGCATTGGGCTTGCGCATTCCCAATTCGTAACTCAGAAAACATTGGGTAAAAATCTCATCCAAGCCTTCAATACCAAATTCGTTTTCCAGGTAGCAGTTTATAGCTTCAATGTGGGCGGCATTGGTGTTGCTCAAAAGGTAAATTTCTTCGCGAGAAGCCCATTTCATCAAGGTATCTATGCGGTGTTCTGGGATATCCAAAAGCAAAGCATTCCAAATACTTGAAAAAGCCTTTTCGTTTAATGCAATTCCTAGCTTTTGCTCAATTCTCAATCTAAATTGTGCGGTGCTAATTTTTCCAAGCTCGTAGGCTAACCAGGTTTCATCCAACTTCTGCTGAATAAGCTCTCTGGAAATAGTTTCGGGAATAAGTTTTTCAAGGGCCGCGAAGGTTTTTTCGGGATCAATGTTGATGATGATTCCGCCCAGGTCGAAAATTTTTGTGCGTGTGAGGTCGAATTGAAACATGGCCGCGAAAATTGCAATTTTTCCCTTTGGGAAATCAAATTAGTAAGCCTTAACGATCTGTTTAAATCGCATGATGGAAATACGGCGTTTCTAGTTGATACTAACCAGTCTGTTTCTTGTGATCCTGTTCTATCGCATTTCTGTTCTCTGCCTTCTGGTCTTTGTTTTTTTCCAATCTGCTTGGGCACAAGACTCCTTATCCACCCAAAATAATCCTCCCAAAAAAGAGAAGGCTTACAAGCTATTTCCCATTCCTATTGCCTTTTATACCCCAGAAACAGGTTTGGGTTTAGGAGTAGGAGTGACTTCTGTAGTAAATACCCCCAATGGCGTTTTTATGCCGCGCAAATCGCAGGTCACCCTGGGTTTTGCATATACAACGCTTAAGCAAACCCTGCTGTATTTGCCTTTTAGTCTTTATCTGGCTCAGCAAAAGGTTTATCTGATGGGGGAGCTCGGATACTTTGATTACACCTTTCGCTACTTTGGTTTTACCAATGGCGTGGAGGCGGATTCCATAGAGTTTTATCGGGCAAACTTTCCTCGCGTTCGGTTAAATGCGAACTACCAATTGGCAGATGGAATTTTTGTGGGTCCGCGTTTAGTTTACGATCGTTTTGACTTCACCTCTTTTGCAGAAAATGGTCGACTTGAGGATATGAGTGTTCCAGGATCTGAAGATCATTTTGTGGCCAGTATTGGGGCTGGCTTGGTGTTGGATGGAAGAGATAACGTTCTATTTCCCACTAAGGGTTATTGGGTAGATATGGCTTTTCAGCAATCGGTAAATCCGGAATATATGTATAGCTCTTTTAGCCTGGATGCCAGCAACTACGTACCGTGGTCAACAGAAGGGGTGTTGGCCATTAATGCCTATTACAACGGAATAATGGGAGAGGCTCCATTTACCGCCTACCCTAAATTGGGAGGAACTAAAAAACTGAGAGGATATTTTGAAGGATCTATCATGCAAAAACACGTTGCCGCCTTACAATTGGAGCTTCGTAAAATGCTTTTTTGGCGCTTGGGTGCAGTGGTGTTTGTTGGTTTTGGTAACGCAGCTGAAAAACTGGGAAATGCGATGTTAGACAATACGCAAGTTGCCGGTGGAGCAGGAATACGAGTGCGACTTACCGATAAACTCAACGCCCGTGTTGATTATTCCATTGGCCTAAAAGATCGATCCGGCTTCTACATCACCTTTGGGGAAGCATTTTAAGAAGCCCCTTGTTTATAGGCTTTCCACAAAGTCTTTAAATACCTTTAGGTGTTTTTCCAGATCTAAATTTGGCGAAACCGAAACGCGAGCGATATAATCCTTATCTGCTTCTTTCGTAGTTCCCTGTGTTGATGTGGCGGGAATGGTCCAATAACATCCATTGAGTTGTCCATAACTCACGCAATACTTGCTCTCGTGCGGAATTTCCTCAATCATGGAGTTGATAAGCTGCTCGTTTAATTTGCGTTTGTAGGTTTCTCGCTCCTCTGTGTTTGCCCCTTTGGTGGGTAAGTCTAAAGAAAAAACAGAGGGAGTAAATCCCTGCTTAGCCAGCTCCTCTGAGACGAAATTGATTTTAGCCGTTGGTAACACCTCTTTGATGTAGTTCACGAAATTTCTGGTGTTGGCATACGCTTTTGCGATGCGCTCGTTCATGGAAGGAAGATGCTCTGCCAATAATTTAATTTGCAAGGATGTGGCTTCATTGTC
>JBMYJC010000099.1:0-6857 GCA_049594055.1 Luteibaculum sp.
ACCTCAAGGCGGGCGGTTCCACGAGCTGTATCACCGCTTTCTGTCCAAATAGAGTCTACGTTTATAAGGATTCTAATACTATCCTCGGTATACAACTCCTGGAAACCATGCAATGAATCCAGGTCTAGATTAAAGGTGTCATTCTCTGGAATGTGAGCAGACAAAAATGGATTCACCTTGTAGTTAGATGAACTTGGACGGTATTCTCCATCCACGCTTAAATCCTCCTTACAAGCATTTAATATGCAAGTGCAGCAAATAAATAGGTAAAGTAAAGGAGTAAAAGCACTACGCATAATGTCCGTTTTGGGTTAAAGCGGCAAATATAAGCTATTAGCGCAGGGTCAAATTTTAAGTGATTTATAGTATGGTTAATTCTCAGACCAAGTTAAAACCTGCACAGCGCCCTTTTTTCCAACTACCACTGCATGTGTTTCATTACAGGCCAATGCATTCCATCCCCCTCCTTCCACCAAAAAAGAAAATTTTCTAGTCCGTTGAGGAGCCACTTGTATACCTGTATCTCCCACTGCAATCAGGTATTTCTGTAAAACACCGCTATCTGATATGTATCCTTTAGGTCCATTGGGTAGTGCAAACCATTGCCCACCCATGTTTTCAGAAATCAAAAAATTTCCTTCGCTGGATTCTGGTTTATCATAGCAACCTCCGCCAACAAGCAATAAATTTTTATTCCTAAACAAGTTGAAAGCCCCGCAGGCCTCCCCTTGTTTTAAGGGTAAGGTTTGTTTTTTCCAGTCCCCGGTAAATGGGTTACCAGCATGCAAAAAGGCACCTGAACTACCTCCGGTAGCAAAAAGTAAAAAGCCTTTCTCCGAAAAAAGCGAAGAATTGGACGCTGCAAAGGCTACCTCGCCTTCTGCTGCTAAGGGAGATTTTTCCAGATCCACCATTTGCCAGGAAAGGCCTTGATTGGTGCTTGTGTATATGGTAAAACGCCCATCCCTTGGGTCTCCCAAGATTACCAGGGTATCTTTACCCATAGCACAAATTCCGTCAAAAAAAGCGCTTGCGGAGGTATCACTATACACTTGATGCCACGTTTCACCGGAATTGGAACTTCGAAAAACAAAAGCTGGCTGCCCAGCTGAGGCTAAAAGCACCGTTTGGTCTTGCACCCAAAGTGATCTGTAATCCAAACTGGTATCTGGAGCTGGTATTTGCGTCCATTGCTTCAAATCCGAACTAAACCACAGAGAACCTTGAGATCCACTAATCCAGGCATTACCCGCATTATCAAAACACACGGCCCTAAAACTGGCTGAGGAGAGATTTTGAGTTTTCCCCTGCTGAATTGTTCCACCCTTACACCCAAAAAGTAGGAGTGCCGGCACCAAGGCCGATAGCCAATACCATCTTCTGGTCTGCTTTAACCCAAATCGATTACCGTTAATCAGATATATTATTGGTTTCATCTGTGGTATTTTAATCTCCACGAATAAACGAATTCATGGAATTGCTTAATCAGTATTTTTGGTAGAGTTTCCCTAAAATGCCCTAAACGAAAAATGTCAAAGCTAAAACGCATTCTCCTTGTAGATGATTCCCGAGCTGACAACTTCCTGCACAAAACAATTATTGGAAGAGCGGGAGTTGCCGAAAAAATTGATGTCGCTATGGGGGGCGAAGAGGCCCTGGAGTACCTCAAAAACCCCGTAGACGGTGATTACCCCAAACCCGACATTATTTTCCTTGACATCAATATGCCAGGAATGAATGGTTGGGAATTTTTGGAGCACTATGCCAAAATCCCAAAGGAGCACAGGGGAAAAGAAATTATTGTAATGTTAACTACCTCTCTAAACCCAGAAGACCGAGAAAGGGCTGAGGAAATGGACATTATCTCCTACTTTGAGAATAAACCTTTAAAGGAAGAAAAGCTGCAGTATATAACCCAGCGTTTTTTTAGCTCCGATGTTACTTCAGAATAAGACCCACGGGGCAATGATCTGAACCCATAACCTGATCCATAATAAACGCATCCTGAATGCGATCCTTGAGTTGCTCGGAAACCAGGAAGTAATCAATTCTCCAGCCAATATTCCGTTGTCTGGCTCCAGCCCTAAAACTCCACCATGAGTATTGAACCTTTTCGGGATGAACGTGCCTGAAGCTGTCAACAAAACCACCGGAGGTATAGTTATCCATGCCGTTTATTTCCTCTTGTGTAAATCCAGCCGATTTATTGTAGTTGTCTTTAGGCCGGGCCAGATCAATTTCTCTGTGCGCAACGTTTAAATCTCCGCACAAAAGAACTGGCTTTCTGGTGTCAAGATCTTGAATATGCTTTAACAAATTCGCATCCCACTGCTGCCTGTAATCCAATCGCTCCAATTCGCTTTTGGAATTAGGCACGTAGGTATTAACCAGAATAAAATTATCGCTTTCTGCATGCACCACTCGGCCTTCCCCATCGTGTTCGGAATTATCCAGATCTATCCAGGTTTTCACGGGTAATGAATTTCTATAAGCTATTGCCGTTCCGGAATAGCCTTTCTTATCTGCACCATTGGCCACCACCGTGTAACCTTCTAAATCTGCCAGGGCTTCTACAACCTGCTCTGGTGTGGCTTTGGTTTCCTGAAATGCGTAAAAATCCGCATCCATTTTTTCTAGGTCCTCAATAATTCCCTTTTTAACCGCAGCGCGGATTCCATTTACATTCCAGGAAATAAATTTCATGCCGTTTATTTTTTGCTAGATTTTTCTTTAGGCCATACTACTCCCAAAGCATTCCCAATTTCTAAAGCCGATGCACGATTGGAGTAATTGTAATCGAAGTGGTGAAAAATGATCTCACCATTTTGGTTAACAACAAAAGTTGCGGGAACTGGTAGCGTAGCTTCACTATCTAAATGTGCATTTGCCAGGTCCACAGCAAAAAAGTTATCCACCTTCGTTTTGTATGCCTCCGACACCCTAAAATCTACATCGTAAGCTTCCATAATTTCTCCTTTTCTGTCTTCCAATAACAACACCTCCGTTTTACTTTTCTGCTGGGTTTGCTCCATAGCAGAGGGCCGTTGTGGAGAAAGGGCAATTACCTTGGCGCCCGTTTCCAGAATATACTGTAGAGAATCTGACAAATTACTCAGGTAGCGATTGCAAATTGGGCACCATTGGCCTCTATAAAAAGTAATAACCACAGGACCATTTTTCAGCTCATCAGAAAGCTGGAATGTGTCTCCTTTGGCAGTGAATGCGGTAAAATTTGGGGCGCTATCTCCTGTTTTAAGCCCTTTGGGCATAACGGTACTGGTGTCCATTCCGTAAGCGGCAGGAGATATTTCCTGTTGGGCTATTACATTTCCACAAATCAAAGAGAAAACTAAAAGTATTAGTGTGCGCATAAGCTTAATCATTAAGGGCGAAAATAAACTAAGGAGCTAATTGGAAAGGATAAAATATCTAAATGGAAGCATCCCATTGCTTTCTAAACTCAAGGACTTGCTTATTTATCCAATAGTGGGTTTGTTCTCGAAGCGCATCCCCATCCGCATTTATCATAGGTTCAGAGAACTTAATTTTTACACGAATCACACGTTGTCCAAAAATCTCAAAGAAATGAGGTAAGAATAAATCATCATCCACCCAGGCTATTCTTGGGTTTTCGTATTCAATGGCCATGGCGTACACTGGGAGCTCTGCTTCCGCCACTGTATGAAACATGCCAGGTTTAAAATCCAGGGTTTCAGGTCCGCGGTGGGTAGTTCCCTCGGGAAAAACAACTACAGAAATTCCCTCTTCCAGTCTTTTTTTAAGCTGCATTCTAGTTTTTTGTCGGCTCTCTTTGCTACTTCTGTTTACCCAAACCGTATTTAATGCATTGGCTCCCCAACTAACCAGGGGCCATTTACTAACCGATGCTTTTGCTACAAATACCGATGGAGTCTCTGTTTGGATAAAAACCACATCCAGGTAAGAGCGGTGGTTAGCCATGATTACTCCTGCACCAGCGGGCATGGGACCATCCATTTCTACCCGGAGGTTTAAGCCCCAGATCATTAGTGAGCGCCAGTTTCTGTAACTCTGAAAAACACGATTAAATGAATAACCCAGCAGCTTTGTAACAGAAGCGGTGAAGGTGAAAAGCAAGGACCCTATTACAAACAGGAAAAACCTAAATATTACCCTGAATATCGGCATGTGGCTAAAATAGAGCAATTGTAAAAAGCGGAACATTAAGCTTTCTTTGCCATGCATGGAATACCGCTTATACAAACGCTCTGAAATAGATACCGAGGCTTGGGAGAATTGCCTGAACACCGGAGATTTCAGGACAGTTTATGCCCATTATTGGTATCTGGACGCCATTTGTAATTTCCATTGGGAAGCTCTCATTTTTGGTGATTACGAAAAAGTATTCCCTCTTCCGGTAAACCGAAAACTGCTGGGCTTTAAGCAGGTATATCAACCTGCTCTTTGTCAGCAATTAGGTCTTTTTGGAAAAGATATAACCCAAACCGAGCTGGAGAAGGCCATCCACTTTATTAAAAAGCGCTACTTAAGGGTAAATACCAATATAAATCACCACAACCTAGAGCTACTGGCAGGATCAGAGTCTATCTGGCCAAAGACCAACATGCTTTTAGATTTAAACCGGGATTATGAAGAAATACAACAGGGCTATTCTAAAGCCTTGCGCAAGCGCATCCGGAAATGGAAACAAGTTTTAGCCGTAAGAACTGTTTTGGATGTAGCTGGCCTTTGTCGTTTTTATTTCGAGAACCTCAACTCAAAATTGCAAGTACCCATTTCAGTCCAAAAGCAAATAGAGCATTTACTGAACGCCGTAATTCAAAACAATCGGGGTGAAATCCTTGAGGTGATTAATGAGCAGGGTGAACCCATATGCATGGGGTTTTTTATAAAGGATTTTGGTAGGATCTACAATGTTTTTGGAGCTAGTAATACCGAAGGTAGAGAGAAGCATGCCATGGCCGTATTATTGGATTTTATGGTAGAAAACAACAGCAGAAAAGCCCAATTTTTAGATTTTGAAGGATCTGAAATTGAAGGGGTAGCCACTTTCTTTTCATCGTTTGGCACGCAAATTGAAAAGTACGGAGTACTGCGGTCTAAATTATATGGGCGGTAAAAAAGAGTAAATCTACTGTTCTATCTTGGCTGCAAAATTTAACCCTAAACAAAATAGAAGCATGAAAAAATTAGCATTGGTATTTGCATTGGTAATGGGATTATCTATTGCGGTTGATGCCCAACAGTACAAAGTGGTAACCGTTGTGGAGTCTATTGTTCCCATGGGATTAGGAAGATCCAGGATTATAGAATCTGCGGAGGAAGTAAATAGCGAAGCCGCTACCACGGAGAGAAGTGAAGGCCAGGATAGCGACATGGGAAAAGTGCGCAGGAAGGATCTTAAAATTGATGATTTGAAGGAGACAAAACTGTTGAACTTCTATTCTGGGGTGGGTATTAACTTCCAAAATATTGCTTCTAATGATGCTTTGATTAGCGATAAAATAAGTCGTTTAGCAGCGGAAGGCTGGAAATTGCAGTTTGTAACCAGTGGGGTAGAAAGCGATGCTGGTGATAAGGATGGAAATGGAATCTATATAACCCGATTTATTTTCTCAAAATAACCTTTGTGGCCCCAAATGCTAAAGCACAGGGGCCATTTAATTTTCAAACATGACTCAATTAAAATCGGTTCTAGTTATTTTTTTAGCAGCGCTGCTTTCAAGCTGTGCAACCCTTGTCGGTGGATCGCGCTATAACGCCTTTGTACAAGTAAGCAACGTGAAAGATGTAACCGTAACGTTTCCTACGGGGAGGCAAGTTAAAAGTGGAATGGGTACTACCTGGAAGAGAAAGGATGCTAATTCATTTTCCTTCCTGGTGAGCAAAGAGGGCTGCGAAGTGCAGGAGTATAAGTATATCACAAGAGAATTTAAATCTGGTGCCCTTGTTGGTACCCTTGTATTATTTGGGCTCCCAGGCCTTATTGTTGATGCTGCATTCGCATCGTGGTGGGAACCCAACGAAATGGAAAAAGGAATAGTTAAGGCCGACTATAAAAATTTCGTTTACCAGGTAGACTACACGGGTTGTGAGACAGAGCCTAAAGGCGGCACAGACAAAAACTCAATAGAAGACGCGCAACAAAACGAGCGAGAGCAATTTTAATTAAGAAAATCTTTTAATGCATTTTATTGGATTGAACATTCATTTTTTGACATAAAAAAACCCCGCCTCGGCAATCGCTGAGGCGGGGTTTTCATATCGGTATAAACGCTTACAGACGCTTAGAATACCTTCCATTTTTTGGACCTAGGTCTCCAGTAATAATTCTAACCAAATCAATTAAACTCCAAATTCCGCAGCCACCAAGGGTTAAAAGCTGAACAATACCGATTCCGGTGTACCCTAAATAAAAACGATGAATACCAATACCACCTACAAGGCAAACAAGAATTAAAGCCGTTATCTGGCTCTTTCCACCACCATTTACCATTTTGGTATAAACCTCTTGGTACCAAACGTCTTTAGACTGATCAACAGTCTCATCGCTGGAAACTTGTTCCACTTTGGATGCATCCTTCTTAACTGGATAAGAAGCTTCACTGTAATTAGTTGCCACTGCAACCATGCAAATCGCTAGAAAAACACCTAGAATTCTTTTCATTTGTAAAAATTTTATAAAAATTAATTTTGGACAAAACTATCAAAATACCCTTCCATCTAAGTTTACCTTTTAGTTTTCTTTTTTGGAATAGCTGGAGGTTTAGTAAATTTTTCAGGTTTTATTTCGACAAGATACTTACTTATTTTACCATCTTTACTTTTTACCTTAATATAAAAATCTACAAAGTATC
>JBMYJC010000100.1:0-6716 GCA_049594055.1 Luteibaculum sp.
AACAGCAATTACAATTTGCCAAACTTTGTTGATAAGAACAGCTTAGTTATTGCATGTTCCTACAGTGGGAATACAGAGGAAACTTTAGATAGTCTGGACGAAGCCTTAGCGGCAAAAGCGCAAATTTTTTGCATTTCCTCAGGTGGAAAGGTTGTTGCTCTGGCACAGGAGAAGAAACTAGATCACGTGGTTATTCCGGGTGGTTTACCCCCAAGAGCTGCACTAGGCTACAGCATTACTCAACTTTCCAGTCTTTTTGAGCACCTGGGATTTTCAAACTTCAACACCAAAAAGGAATTCACAGCGGCCCTTGATATCCTGGATAAAAAAGGACCTCAAATAATTGAGCGTGCCAAAAAAATTGCTGCAGAAATCCACAATAAAAATGTGGTCATTTATTCAGAGGCCATGTATGAGGCTGTTGCAGTAAGGTTGCGTCAGCAACTCAATGAAAATGCAAAAGTTTTGTGTTGGCACCACGCCTTACCTGAAATGAACCATAATGAATTGGTTGGATGGGCTGGCGGTTCTAAGGAGATCGCGGTGATGAATTTTAGGAACGAGGATGATCACCCCCGTACGAAAGAGCGTTTCAGGATTTCCAAGGAAATCATGTCTAAATACACTGATAGTATTATTGACATTCAATCTGAAGGGGATACACGTATTCAGCGTTCTCTGTTTCTAATTCACCTGGGAGATTGGATTTCCTGTTTTTTAGCTGAACTACGCGGTGTTGATCCGATTGAAGTAAATGTTATTGATTTTCTAAAGGGTTCACTGGCTAAAATTTAATGCGCAGAGTAAAATTCCACGATTTAGGACTTAAGGACTACAAGGAAACCTGGGATTTTCAGACGGATCTTTTTGAGGAAATTATCGCCAAAAAAGTTGCGCAAAGAGAGGCCAATGTCGAGTCTAAAGCTGAGGCCGCCCTTAACCATTTGATTTTTTGTGAGCATCCACACGTATACACGCTAGGAAAAAGTGGTAAACCAGAGCACTTATTGCTGAGTCCAGAAGAACTAAAGGCCAGAAACATCGCATACTATCCCATTAATCGCGGTGGCGATATTACTTACCACGGGCCAGGACAGATTGTTGGTTACCCCATTTTAGATCTCGACCAGTTTTTTACCGATATACACCGATACCTAAGAACTCTGGAAGAGGCAGTAATCCTGACTTTACAGGAATATGGAATAAGTGCTGGCCGACTGGAAGGTTACACGGGCGTTTGGCTGGATGAAAACGACCCTAAAAAGGCCAGAAAAATATGCGCCATGGGCGTAAAGTGCTCCCGTTGGGTTACCATGCACGGGTTCGCTTTTAACGTAAATACCAATCTAGATTACTTTAAAAACATTATCCCCTGCGGAATTGATGACAAAGACGTTAGCTCTATGCAACGCGAATTAGGAAAGGAAGTAGATATCCTGGAGGTTAAGGGAATATTACGCAGGCATCTGGAAAGCCTTCTCGAATTTCAAATCCAGGCATAATTTTCACATTTTCTGGCAGAGTCTTTAACAGGGATTAACCTTCCCTTAATATTTCTATGGAATTGTTTGCGGAATTTTGCGCCATAATTTTTGCAATATTAAATTCCTAAAAATGAAAAAATCAATTGTTATTCTGTTGTTTTCCTTGTTTTGCTCTGTATTACAAGCAAATAACGACAGTAGCTTGGTAGAACAAAATAAGTATCCTGCCCAAATGGAGCTGCAAATTAAATATGTAGACCGCGCACCTTTTTTCTTTAATCAAGGAAAAGACCTAAGTGGAATAGAGCAGGAGATCCTGGGTTCATTTGTGGCTTGGGCCAAGCTAAAGAAAGGTGTCCAACTCCGTCTTAAATACAAGAGCTATAAGGATTTTTCTTCCTTTTATGAGGCCTGTAAGTCTGAGGAAAGCCCCTTCATCGGTGCTGGAACGGTAACCATGTCTCAAAACCGTGAAGAGATCTTTGACTTCTCTGGTCCTTACCTAAACAATATCTCCGTTTTGGTTTCCGCTGGTTGGGTTCCTACACTAAAAAGTTTAGACGACCTATCTCCACTTTCCAACTTTCATGCGTACACCACTGCTAACTCTGTGCACGAAGAGTATTTAACGCAGTTAGCAAATAACCAAACCATAAAGATTAAGCACATTAAGGAGCAGCAGGACCTTCCCAATTACATTTTGGCAGATAGCACTGTTTTTGGTTACATGGACGTTTTAAATTTTTGGGATTTCCACAAGAAAAACCCCACGGCCTATATTAAAATTCATCGCAGTGCAAACAAAAGAAATGAGTCTTTCGGGTTTATCTCTAAAAAAGGAGATATGGTAAGTAGATTGCTGAAGGAGTTTTTTGACAGTGGTTTTGGATTTACAGCAACCAAACAGTACCGCCAAATTCTTGAGAAATATTTAGGCTACGAAGTAATTGAAGCCGTAGAGGTTAATGAGTGGTAAAATCAAATGATAAGCATAAGTGTTTTTCTAGCCCTGCTTGCGGGGCTTTTTTCAGTTGTTAATCCTTTTGGGGCCATGCCAGTTTTTCTCGCTCTAACAAAAGACGAGAGCCCCGCCCAACGCACGGCTATAGCTGGAAAGGCCGCGGTCTTTTTCTGTATTATATTGCTGGTGGCATTCTTTTTGGGCATGTATATTCTTTCCTTTTTTGGAATTACCGTAGATGCCCTTAGAATTGCTGGAGGCTTAATCATTTTTGGTTCAGGTAGTTCTTTGCTTAAAGGAGATTTTGCACGAAATCGGGCCATTGATAAAGGCGTAAAAAAGGAGGCCCTAGAGAAGGATGATATCAGTTTAACACCATTGGCCATTCCCATGTTATCGGGACCAGGCTCCATTTCCTACCTAATAGGAATAAAACAAGAGTATTCCACTTGGTTAGATTATGCCTGGATTGCTGGAGTAATAATATTAACCGCATTGTTCACCTATATCATTCTGCGTTTTTCACCTAAACTACTTGCATTTCTTGGAAAGGCGGGGTTTAATTCCCTGTCGCGAATCATCGGATTTATTGTTATGAGTATTGGCGTACAGTATGTAATTGGAGGTATAACTTCTGTATATTTGGCGCTCACGCAAGCATAACAAATAGATAATGTCTAAGAAAAAACTACTTGTGGCAACTGACTTTACACCGGTTGCAGAATGTGCTATCAATCACGCTGCTTATACAGCAAAAGCAACCGAATCTGAGGTTTGGTTGATCCACATTATTGCAGATGAATCTGATCGGTCGGAAGCAGAACGCAAGTTGGATGAGCAGGTGGCTCTGGTAAAGGCCATTGGTAATAAAATTCCTGTGGAAACTGTGGTTAGGTCAGGTAACATCTATGACGACATCAAAGGATTTGCAGAGGAGATTCATGCGAGCCTGATTTTCATGGGTACGCATGGCATGAAAGGTATGCAGTTTATTACTGGTAGTAATGCTTTGAAAGTGGTAAAAGAGTCTCAGGTACCTTTCATTATTGTGCAGGAAAAACTAATGAAGGATGGTGGTTATGATGATATTGTCGTTCCTATTACACTTGACTCTACCACCAAACAGAAGTTTGCATATGCGGCTGCATTGGGTTCTTATTTTAATGCAACCATACATTTAATTACCGCTTACGAGCCCGATGAAGATTACGGGCACAGAGTAAAACTTAATTTAAAGTATGCCAGCAAATTTTTTACCGAGCGGGATGTAAAACACACCATCAATTACAGCCAACAATCGGGCACTAAATTTGCCGATGAGATTGCAGAGCTAGGCCGCGAAAAAAATGCAGACCTCATCACCATTATGAACATGAGTGATATGGGGATTTTTAACCGTTTGGGATCTCAGTTAGAGCAACGTGTTATAACCAATAAAGAGAAAATACCCGTGCTTATAGTAAATCCAAAAGACAGCACTGTTTATAGTGGTGTCTTCTCAGGATAATTATTCTGCTGATAGCGATTTTTTATTTCCACCAAATGGCGCTCCTTTCCAGGTTGCGCCTTTTTTTTGGCAAAATCTGTATGAAAGTGGTGCTTGGTTAGGAAGTGGATTTGGATCTCATCCCAGTGACGCTTATCCTTCACAACAGCCCTATCCTCCAGCTCATGGAATAGCGTATCAGCGATATCGTGAAATTTAGGGTTACCCAAATAAAATAAGTCTGCATCGCAGATAACCCGCTGCATCAATCCAACCGGTTTTTGCGGAACTCTAGTCGCCAGGATTAATTCGCAAACGGTTTCAATCTGTTTCTTGGAATACCTGTAAGACGGCAGTTTTTCCTTTGCCAGGTTTGCTCCCAGTTCTTCGTTTTTCTCGTAAGACCAGATAAATCCTGCATCATGGAAGATAGCAGCGGTTTTTATTAAGAACATATCCTCACCGTGCACGCCTTCTTTCAAGGCAATTTTCTCTGCTGCTTTGGTAACGTATAGGGTATGGTGTATTCCGTGATAATAAAGCTTTTTGGGAAGCTTTGATTCGAGGAAATGAAGCATGTCCTTCTCCATACGGAGATAATCGAACTTGGCGTAAAAAACCATGTTAACGTATTCCCAAAAGCGCTGGTTGGGCTTATTTTGATGGTGGAGACCTTCTTTTATTCCATTTACGTAATACATATTCACATTGCCTTTGTGCTTAGTCTTAACCAAGCCACGGTGTTCTACTTCAAAGAACGGGGCAATCTGTTTATAAGTATCCTCGGTAATGTTAATCCTACCGGGCTCGCAAGCTTCCTGCATCCGATAGGCAACATTTACAGAGTCTCCCCAAACATCAAATGCATGCCTGAATTTTCCGATAATACCCGCTACGACCTCTCCAGTGTTGATTCCAATTTTTAACTGGATGTAATCCTCTCCTTTGCGCTTAAACTTTTCCTCTAGAATATGAATCCACTGCTGGATTTCAATTGCGGCAAGAACAGCGTTCACTGCGTGTTCCTTTTTTCGTTGCGGACAACCAGCAACGCCCATAAAAGAATCCCCAATGGTTTTTACTCTTTCCACCCCGTACTTGCTCGAGATGGTGTCAAAGCGCGTGAAGTATTTATTGAGAATTTGCACCAATTCCTGCGGACGATAGTCCTCTGCAATCTTGGTGAAGTTTTTAATGTCGGTAAATATGATACTAACCTTACTGTAATGCTTTGCCTTGGGCTGTTTTCCATCCAGGATATCATCGGCCATTTCATCAGGAAGGATTTCATAGATAAGATTTACAGCTCGCCTGCTTCGGGCTCGCTGCAAATCGTCTTCTTTTTCTTTTTTCCTGAAGAGCCTAAAAAGCATCTTGTGGTGTTTTGTTAGTATACTTTAAGGCTTAAGTGGTACTAGCCTTGAGAGTTGGCCTCTGAGGTTACAGATATGTTGGAAATATCTCTATCAAACATATACAGTCCGCCCTTGTCCCCGGCTATTAGTTTAAGCTTATCCAATATAGATCTTGCAAGCGCTTCTTCCTCTAACTGTTCGTTTACATACCATTGTAAGAAGTTGTGTGTGGTATAATCTCCTTCCTGTAAGCAGAGATGAACGATTTTATTGATCTCATTGGTAACATTGGTCTCATGCTCAAAAAGGTTTTTAAATACCTCCTCTAATGAGTTATAAGTGGATTTTGGTTTATCTATTTCTGAGATTACTGCATTACCACCTCGCTCATTTATAAACTTGACAAGTTTTAGCATGTGCATGCGTTCCTCATCAGAGTGCTTGTATAAGAATTTAGAAACGCCCTCATATCCGTTGCGCTCTGCCCAGCAGGCCATAGATAAGTATACCTGAGATGAATATGCTTCTGTTTTAATCTGTCCGTTTAATGCGGCCTCAATTTTACCGTTCATGATATTTTTGATATTTCTAGTTTACACTAAAGTAATTTCTTTCGAAAACTAAAGGATTACATTAGCCATTAATTATTCCTAAAGTGGTGTATGCCCAAAAAGAAACCCCGTAAACCGATGAATGTTGAATCAATCCTGGAAAAAGGTCTGATTCAAATTTTCAAACTCAACCCAAGTCAGAGCTTTAATTATAAGCAAATAGCCGCCAAACTCTCTATTGCAGACAAAGAAACCCGCGAAACCGTAATTGGCATTTTAAACAATCTGGTGGAGAAAAAGGTGATTTCCGAGGAAGGGCGTGGAAAGTACAAGTATAACAGCCAGAAAAATGCGCTTATTGGCCAAATTGAAATCACAAAAAAGGGAACTGGCTTTATTCTGCTTGAAAATGCAAAAGACCTATTTATCTCTGCCAAAAACACCCATACAGCATTTGACGGTGATTTGGTTCGCGTAAAAGCAAGTGTAAAAAAGGGAAGGCCAGAGTACGTGGTTACCGAAGTAATTGAAAGGAATAAGAAAGTATTTACGGGAATTGTGCAATTAGCTGAGAGCTATGCTTTTGTAAAACCGGACGACCCTAAAGTACCCGTAGATTTTTACATCCGCGAAAACGACATTCTAACTGGTGTTTTAGATGGACAAAAAGTTGTTGTTGAGTTTGTGGAATGGAAGGATCCGGAAAGAAGCCCGTATGGAAAAATTATTCAAGTGCTTGGCTTTCCCGGAGATAATGAAGCCGAAATTCATGCCGTTATGGCTATGTTTAATCTGCCCACCAAGTTCCCTGAGGAAGTAACGGCAGAGGCTAACAAACTCTACAAACAAAACCAGGAAGAGGAAAAAAAGAAAAGAAGG
>JBMYJC010000101.1:0-6691 GCA_049594055.1 Luteibaculum sp.
CGAGATCTCATTTTTTAAATGCTCGCAAAGCCATACCAAACAGGCTTTAGAGCCATTGCTTATTCTTGTAAACATAGATTCCCCGAAGAAAATTGAGCCAATTTTTAGCCCGTACAAGCCCGCTTGTAAATAGTGGTTTTCGTAGAGGCCAATGCAGTACACCAAATTTTCTTTGGCAAGTTGGCTGTAGGATGCCACAATGTCCTCGTTAATCCAGGTTCCCATTTGGTCTTTGCGGGAAACCGTTGCACAAGCTCTGATAATTGCCTCCGGATTGCTATTGATCCTAATTTCAATCCCTGGGTCTTCAAGTATTTTAATCACCTCGGCTTGTTTCCTCACTTTTTCCGGTAAAAGGATCATCCTGGGATCTGGGCTCCACCATAAAATGGGTTCCCCCTCGCTGTACCAGGGAAATAGCCCTTTTTTATACGCACTTATGAGGTTGTTGGGCAATAAATTTCCACCAGCAGCAATTAGTCCAGGGTACTCTTCTTGTACCGTGCCGGGATAGGGGAAATTAATTTCCAACTCATCTTCTAGCCAAAGCATCTTGCAATTTGCGGAAATAAAAAAAGCCGCACGAGGCGGCTTTCCTGTTGGGTGTATGGTGGATTAATGTATTTCTCTCTGTGCAAAGAAAAAGCTTCCTTCAATGGCAGCATTCTCATCGCTATCCGAACCGTGTATTGCATTAGCTGCAATGCTCTCAGCAAAACGCTGACGAATAGTTCCTTCTTTTGCTTCGGCAGGATTGGTAGCTCCAATTAGCTCACGAAAATCTGCAACTGCATTGTTCTTTTCAAGGATCGCAGCGTAAATAGGACCGCTAGTCATGTACTCTACCAACTCTCCATAAAATGGGCGCTCTTTGTGCACTGCATAAAACGCCTTTGCATCGGCTTCGCTAAGTTGGGTGTATTTCAGTGCTTTTACCTGAAATCCAGCCTCTAAAATTTGGTCAATAATTTTTCCTGCGTGCCCGTTTTGTACTGCATCGGGCTTAATCATTGTAAAGGTTCTGTTTTGAGCCATCCTGTTTCTTGCTTTTTCGGCTGCAAAAGTAGAAAATTAACTAAGGTTCATAAAGCATTTAGCATCTTTGTGCCCTATGTCTGTTTTCACCGAAAAAATAGCCTTGTTGCATACGCTGCAAGAGCTCCTTCAAAAGCCAAAGAAAATTTTAATCACCTCACATTTAAACCCAGATGGCGATGCTATCGGTTCTATTATGGGTTTGGGTTTGAGCCTGGAAGCAGTAGGACATTCCATCACCTTGGTCGTTCCCAACCCCATGTCGGCATATTTGCGTTACCTGGACCCCGAAAAGCGGGTGTTAAATTTTGATGAACACTCCATTTCGGTGCAAAAAGCCATTGATAGTGCGGAGCTTATTTTTTGCCTGGATTACAATACCTTGAGTAGGGTGGAAAAAATGGGGGAGTTAATTGGGGCGACACCCGTTCCCAAAGTGCTTATTGACCACCACCAAAACCCCGATGATTTCGAATTTCAATTCTCGGATCCCGAGGTGAGCTCTACGAGTGAGATGGTATTTGATTTTTTAGATCAAATCAACCTGGTGGAGAAGATCAATGAACATGCTGCCATGTGCCTTTATACGGGAATTATGACTGATACGGGTTCCTTTCGCTACCGTGGAACCACTAGCAACACCTTGCTGGTTGGATCTAAATTGGTAGCCTTAGGGGCAAACCCAGCTTACATTAATGATGCGGTGCATAATTCTTCGCGTTTCGATCGCTTGCAGCTTACCGGTTTTACCTTGCACGAACGACTCGTATATCAACCCGAGATTCGCTTGTCCTACATGTATTTATTGCTGGAGGATTTGGAGCGCTTTAACTATGAGTCTGGCGACACAGAGGGCTTAGTAAATATGCCTTTGGGGATTTCTGATGTGGATATTAGCGTATTTTTTAAAGAGGTAGAAAAAGGGAAAATCAAGATTTCATTTCGCTCAAAAGGAGAGGTCTTCGTTAACGAGTTTGCCTCCCAGTTTTTTGAGGGTGGCGGACATCGCAATGCTGCAGGGGGAGTTAGCTACAAAAGTTGGGAGGAAACACAGCGTTACTTCCTGGAAAAATTTAAAACATTCTACGGTTATGCTTACTAAGTTATTCGTGTGTATTTTCCTCATTCTGGCGGCCTGTGGAAACAATATGCAGCCTAAGAAATCCGAAAATTTCAGCAAGGAGGAATTGGAGGATTACAATAAGTTAATGACCGAGAAAGAGGCCGAACAATTGGAAGCTTTTGTAAAAGCAAAAAAGTGGCCGGTTGAGAAATCTGGAACTGGGCTCTACTACTGGATTTACCAAAACGGAGAGGGACCTAATGCCAAACCTGGACAAACGGTTGAAGTAAATTTAACCATCACACTGCTTAGTGGCGATACGGCCTACACGCATTTGCGCTATGGATCGGAGCGTTTTCTAATTGACAGAACGGACAAAGAATCCGGCTTGAATGAAGGTGTGCAGTACATGAACAAAGGGGCTAAAGCTAAATTGGTAATGCCCAGTCATTTAGCACATGGATTGGCAGGAGATCTAGATCGTATTCCTCCCAGAAGCTCCTTGGTTTTTGATGTTGAGTTGCTGGATATCAACTAGATTCCAAACACCATGATGGCCGGAATTTTATGGATTTCCGGTGCCTTGCTTTTTTTCCACTCCGAAATCAATGCAGTTTTTATCCACTCACTTTCCTGGGTGAGATTGGCGGCAACGCACAATCTGAAATTATCGGGCAGACGATTAAGTAATTCTCCAAAAAGCTTGAGATTGCGGTAAGGTGTTTCCATCACAATCTGGGCATAGCCCTGTTGCGCGGCAGGAATACAGTCCGCAAGTTTTTTTGCTAATTCTTTGCCGTCTATGGGTAAATATCCGTGGAAGCTAAAACTCTGTCCGTTTAAACCGGAGGCCATAAGTGCCAATAGGATGGAGGAGGGGCCAACCAAGGGAAGAACCTTTATTCCAGCCCTGTGGGCCATTTCAACCAATGCGCTGCCGGGGTCTGCAATGGCGGGACATCCGGCCTCGGAGATAATTCCGCAGCTTTTCTGCCCTTTTAAAATGTTGAGGTATTCCCGTAATTCTTCTGCGCTACTCCTTTTATCCAGCGTGTAATAGACAAACTCCGATAACGGCTTTTGCACTCCCAACTGCTTAAAAAACTTACGCGCTGTTTTGGGATTCTCGGCAAAAACAACAGAAATGTTTTCGATGCATTGAAGTATCTCTGCTGGAAGAACTCCCGGTCTGCTCTCTGTTCCTAAAAAGCTGGGAATAAGATACAGCATGTCAACTAGGCTTCCACTTGACTTAAGAACCTGTCGCAGGCCCGATCCAGCATTTCGTACACTTTTACAAATCCGTCCTCTCCACCGTAGTAAGGGTCGGGTACTTCTTTGCTTCCAGAGTTTCCGTAGACCTCAAGGAACAAGTGGACTTTGGCCCTATGATGATCTGCGCTGGCAAGCTGTAAAACATCGGCTTGGTTTTGCTTATCCATTACCAAGATGTAATCAAAAATCTCAAAATCACCAGCGTCAAATTGCCTTGCGCGTAGATTACTTAAATCAACCCCGTTTTTTTCTGCAACATCCATCGATCGGGTATCGGGCAACTCTCCAATATGATAGGCTGCCGTACCGCAAGAATCCACCTCAATCTCCAAGCCCAATTGCGCCGCTTTGTGCCTGAGAATTCCCTCTGCCAGGGGCGATCTGCAAATGTTACCAAGGCAAACAAAAAGTACGCGCATCATAAGCTAAGACAGGGTTAGCTTTTTGTCTAAATCTTCCAGGTATTTTCTAAACTGTTTGTCAGTTTCCGAAAGGTTATTTACCGTGCGACATGCGTGTAAAACTGTAGCGTGGTCTTTTCCTCCGCAGTGCATTCCAATGGTTGCCAGAGAGCTTTTGGTCATTTTTTTGGAGAAGAACATCGCGATTTGCCTCGCTTGTACCACCTCGCGCTTTCTTGTTTTGCTTTTTAATAGCTCGATAGGCATATCGAAATAGTCGCAAACCACTTTCTGGATGTAGTCAATGGAAACCTCGCGAGCTGTGTTTTTCACAAACTTGTCAATCATTTGCTTAGCCAATTCCAGGGTAATGGCCTTTTTGTTTAATGATGACTGAGCGATTAGTGAGATTAAAGCGCCTTCCAGTTCTCTAACATTGGTTGTTATGCTGTAAGCCAGGTATTCCACAACTTCGGATGGAAGCTCAATACCATCGGCATACATTTTCTTTTTAAGGATGGAAATTCGGGTGTCTAAGCCAGGAGCCTGAAGGTCTGCACTCAAGCCCCACTTAAAGCGGGATAAGAGTCTTTGCTCCATTCCCTGCATTTCTACCGGAGCTTTATCGGAGGTCATGATAACCTGTTTTCCGGTTTGGTGCAGGTGGTTAAAGATGTGGAAAAACACATCTTGTGTTTTTTCTTTTCCGGCAAAAAACTGTACGTCATCCATAATAAGCACATCAATCATTTGATAGAAATGACTGAAGTCGTTTATGGTGTTGCTTTTTACCGCATCTACAAACTGGGAAGCAAAGCGGTCTGAAGAAACATACAGTACAGTTAGCTCTGGATTTTGGTTTTTAATTTCCAAACCAATGGAATGTACCAAATGGGTTTTTCCTAATCCTGAGCCACCGTATATAAGCAGTGGATTAAAAGCAGTTCCACCTGGCTTGTTAGCTACCGCAAACCCTGCAGAGCGCGCCAAGCGGTTGCAGTCACCTTCTATAAAGTTGTCAAAGGAATAATTGGGGTTAAGGTTAGACTCTACATTTATCTTTCTTAGGCCTGGAATAACAAAAGGGTTTTTAATGGTTGCCGAACCCATATCCACTGGCATAGACATTTCTGGGTTTTTTACTGCTTTTTGGTTGTTCGTAGGAATGTTTACTGTAAAAGGGTCTTGCTGAGAATTTCCGTCCATTATAATACTGTATTCAAGGCGACCATCCTTACCAAGTTCCTTGCGGATCACCTTCTTAATTAGATCAATATAGTGTTCTTCTAACCACTCGTAAAAAAAGTTCGATGGAACCTGAATCGTTAATACGTTACCTGAAAGTCGCAAAGGCTTTATCGGTCTAAACCAGGTTTTAAAGCTCTGCGCAGAAACATTGTCTTCGATAATTTGGAGACAGTTGTCCCATACCTGCTCGTGGTTAGTGGTGGTTGCAATCATAAATCACTTAAGTAATTGAAAATCTTACACTTAAAGAATAATTGGAATCCTGTAGAGAAAATTCGCTAATTTTTCATCTCGAACCCAGGACAAATATTCAATGAAAAAAGAGAAAAAAAAAACCGCTTAGGGGTTGATTTTCTAGAAAGATTTCGTTTGGGCGCATTGCTCTAGTTGTTCTATAGACCTTGTCTATAAAAGAAAATTTGAATTATCCACACGAAGTTAACGATCGCATTGTGAAAAAAACCGGGAAATTTTTTTTCCCGTGTAGATAAAAGGATAATAACAATTTTTTTCGAAAACCCATAATGTTTATTATTGAAAACCTAAATTTAAATTATGGCTTGGTTTTCAATACTTTAGGGTGGAAATAACGAGCGCTTAATCTTAAATTAACCTTGCTTGTTCTACTTTGTAAGTCCTGTTATCGTACAATTCCATCCAATTGTAGAATTCCTGCTCATGTTTTAAAGCAAGTTGTAATGCCAAGCGGGTAACCCCATTTGCAAAGCCTAAGTTTTTAATAACAGCGTTGCTCTGCCCCGCATAACCTAAAATCTTGTAAGCTTCTTCTGGTGGGCAATTCAGGATGAATAACTTCTCAATTTCAATTTCAGATACCTGGGCATTTTCTATAAGTTCCTTTGCGGCAGTTTTATATGCGGCTATTAAACCGCCCGTGCCCAGTTTGGTGCCTCCAAAAATCCGACTTACTACTATTAGATTATTTACCAGATCGGCAGCGTGTAATTGCCCTAAAATGGGTTTGCCCGCAGTTCCACTGGGTTCGCCATCGTCATTGCAACGCTCCTTTTTTTCAATAGGGTCTATGCGATATGCAAAACAATGGTGGTTTGCTTTGGGCTGCTTTTTCCTACACTCCTCTATTAGGGGCTTTACCTCTTCCTCTGTTTTTATAGGGTAAGCGTAGGCATAGAATTTACTGCCTTTCTCTTTGAATAAGTGTTCGGCAAATTCGGTGATACATCGGTAAGAGGTGCTCATATACTGAGCAAAAGTACGGCAGTCACCGCACAGAGCAAACCAAAAAACTTAATGGTGCCAAGCTTTTGCTTAAATAAAACCAATCCAAACAGCGATGATAGCGCTACAATGCCCACGTTGTTGATTGGAAAAATTACACTGGCTTCCATGTTGGGAAGGCTTAAGCTTTGCAGTAGAAAAAAGATGGAACCGAAATTTACCGCCCCCAGTATCCCGCCAAAAATTATCCCTTGCGGGTTTTTAAGGTTTTTGGCCTTAGTCTTTTCAAAAATCAAGAGGTAGCACAAACCAAACAGTCCCGCCAAAAAGAAAACGCTGGCTATAAATAAGTTGCTTGGATTGGCTTTAAAGAAATAATGCTCTGTAAGCTTAAGAAGAGAATCTATAACACCGCTTCCCAAGAAAAGGATTAATGGGAGCTTCCAGTTGTTAGGGCCAAGTTTTTCCC
>JBMYJC010000102.1:0-6667 GCA_049594055.1 Luteibaculum sp.
TGGCCAACAGCATGCCGGGCATACGCAGATTACATCTAAGGCTATAGATTGCAGTGGACAGGATAATGTTTTCTTGGTTTTGGAGCAATATTTCCGTGTTTTCCAAACCAGTGACTCCGAATGTCATATTGAAATTAGTACCGACAACATGGCTTGGACATCGGTTTACACCAATGACATTCAAACTCCGATTGGTCAGGTTTTAGGTTTAGACATTTCAAATATTGCGGCCAACCAGGCTGAAGTATATATACGCTTTAGGTTTCAGTCTCAAATTGATTACTACTGGATCATAGATGAGGTGAAAGTTTTAGATCCGGTAGAGATTGAGCTCGAGTTATTATCGGTTTCAGTTGATCCTTATGTAGTTGCTCCAGGTCAAGCTAATATTGAGGTGAAAGTTAGAAATGGTGGTTCAGGTACCATTACCGATGCGAATTTATTTTTCTACACTACGGATAGCACACAAACAACCGGTGGTTCGGTGAGCTTAAACATTGGTCCATTTGGATCAAAAACAATTACCCTTCCAAATAGTCTACCGGTAGATGTTCCAGGGAAATTAGAGTTTACGGTAATGAGCGATTTGGCAGATGCCAACCTAAACAACCAAAAACTTGGCGGATTTCTTTACGGCTTATCTTTCCTACCCAAAAAGGTGGTTGCATTTGAAGAGGCTACTGGAACCTGGTGTGGATGGTGCCCTCGTGGAACCGTAAACATGGATGAGCTACACGATAGATACCCCGAAACAACTGCTTTAATCGCAGTGCACAACAATGACCCCATGGTAGTTTCAGCATACGACAGTTGGATGGGTCAACAAATTTCTGGTTACCCTAGCGGATTGATTGACAGACACCCTGATCCGGTTGACCCAGGAAACTTTGTGGATGAGTATGCAAGCTTTTTGCAAAAAACAGGGCCTGCAGAACTAACCGTGAGTGCTGGTTTTGATGGAGCTACAAGAAAAGTAAGCATAGACGTTACTACAATTTTTGCCACCCCAATGAATGATGAGGATTTTAGAATTGCCTTGGTAGTAACTGAAAATGGTGTTACTGGAACTGGTTCTGCATGGAATCAGAGAAATTATTATGCTGGCGGTGGTCGCGGGCCAATGGGTGGATATGAAAACCTTCCTGATCCAGTACCTGCTGCTCAAATGGTTTACGAACATGTTGCAAGGGCTATTATTGGTGGAGCTACCGGTAAAGCAGGTGTTATCCCAACAGAAATTACTGCTAATACAGAGTACCTATATAATGCTAGCTACACCGTTCCAGCAAGTTATGATGTGAACGAGATGGAAGTGATCGCCCTTTTGATTAATAATGCAACCGGAGAGATTGTTGGAACCGGAAAAGCGCCTGTTGCGGCTGGAACGGGTATCAAGCAGTACGGTGATGCAAAATTCATTATGGGAATTCAAAACAACCCATTTGAGGATGTACTTAAAGTGAACATCATGTCGCCAAGCGCAGGGGATATCACTTTCACCTTGTTTGATGCTATGGGTCGCGCAGTAATGAACGAGACCAGAAGCGTAAACCAAGGAGACAATGCCTTTGCTTTTGACAACCTAGAAATTCCTAACGGAGTTTATACCTTAACCGCTAACATGGGTACCCTTGGAACCATGGTTGAGCGCGTTGTAGCGAAATAGCTTTACTAACCCTACAGTGAAAAGGGGTCCGATTTATTCGGCCCCTTTTTTAATGCTTTGTATTTTTGCAAAAATTAAAACGGTTATCGCGCCGTTAAAACTAATATCCAATTGAAATGAAATCCAAGCTACTTACCTTAGTTTTTGCCTTGTTCTGCTTGCTTAGTCAAGCCCAAAAGGGAGCCAACCTTCCAGCCATAGACATTAAATCCTTAAATGGAAAAACCTTTAATACCGCAGAAATTGATAATGATGGAGCTCCCATCGTGATTAATTTTTGGGCAACCTGGTGTGGTCCATGCAAAAAGGAACTCAATACCATTCACGATTTGTACCCAGATTGGCAAGATGAAACCAATGTGAAAATCTATGCTGTTTCTATAGACGACAGCCGGAACCTGGCTAAAGTAGCGCCCTATGTTAACAGCCGTGCTTGGGATTACGAGGTTCTGCTAGACCCCAATGGCGATTTCAGCCGCGCTTTAAACGTAACCAACCCTCCCCACACTTTTGTGTTGAATGCAAAAAAGGAGGTGGTGTGGCAGCATAATGGTTATGCCGCAGGAGACGAAGAAGAATTGTACGAAGTAATTGAAAAGGTTTCTAGAGGTGAAGATTTATAAGTTTCTCATCCCCATTATTTTCCCTTTTCTAATCTCTCCACTTTGGGCCCAGGAACAAGAACAGGGCAGCATTAGTGGAAACTTTGAATTCAATGGCCAATATTACCAGGAGGATAGCCTGATTGATGCTGAGCAACCCGATGAGCAGGTGTTGAGCAATGGCTTTCTCAATATCATTTACAATCGCGGCAGGTTTTCTGCGGGTGTTCGCTATGAGTCTTATTTAAATCCACTCTTGGGTTTCCCCTCGGGGTATAAGGGCCAAGGCATACCCTACCGATATGCAACCTACAGAGGAGACCAATTTCAAATTACTGCGGGAAACTTTTACGAGCAGTTTGGAAGTGGTTTGGTATTGAGAACTTACAACGCCCCTGCATTGGGTTACGATAACTCCCTAGACGGTTTTCGTATAAATTTTAAACCCACTGATGGCGTTTGGTTAAAAGTGATTTGGGGTAAACAGCGTAACTTTTTTGAGCTGGGAGAAGGCATTGTTAGAGGAGGAGACATCGAACTGTCTTTAACCGAGTTATTAGCCTCTCCCGATAACCCTAAACCTTACTCTCTACTATTGGGAGGCTCTGTTGTATCAAAATTTCAGGAGGATGACCGCGCAGATCTAGTACTTCCCGAAAACGTTACCTCTACCAGCGCAAGGGCAAATTTCACCTACAATGGCCTTAATCTGCAAGCAGAGTATGCGCATAAAATAAACGACCCTTCCTTTGATAACGGATACATTTACCATACCGGGAAAGCTTTATTGGCAAGCGCATCTTACTCAACAAAAGGCTTTGGAATTACCTATGGAGTTAAGGCAATTGACAACATGTCTTTTAGGTCGGATCGCGATGTAGCTGGAAACAATTTATTTATCAATTATATCCCCGCGCTTAATCGCCAACATACCTATAACCTTGCTGCATCCTTTTACCCCTATGCGGTGCAACCAAATGGCGAGGCAGGGCATCAATTAGACGTTTTGTACACCTTTCAACGCGGTACTTTGCTGGGTGGAAAATACGGCACCTACCTCAGCTTCAATACCTCCGAGGTATATGACCTGGAAAAAATAGCCATTCCAGATTCTTTAGATGAGGGATTACAAGGTTATGAACGCACCGTTTTTAAACCTGGAAAGGAGCGTTTTTTCAGAGATTACAACCTGGAAATCAGAAAAAAAATAAACTCCAGGTGGAATGTGATTTACAACTACGTAAACCTGTTCTATAACATGTCCAGGGTGCAAGGATTAGAAGGGCGACCTAATGTTTTTGCCTCTATTCATATCATGGATCTTCAGTACAAGCTGACTAAGAAAAATGCCTTGCGCTTAGAATTGCAACATATGAAAACAGATCAGGATCAAGGAGATTGGGCTTCTGGAATTTTGGAATACACCGTTTCACCAAAGTGGTTTTTCTCCATTTTCGATCAGTGGAACTACGGCAATTCAATCAAGGACCTTCGCGTTCATTACCTAATTGGATCGGTTGGATACATTAAGGATTCCTTCCGTATTACAGCAAATTATGGAAAGCAACGGGCTGGAATTTTTTGTGTAGGTGGAATATGCCGAACGGTTCCTGCCTCAAGCGGATTCTCGTTAACGGTTAGTGGAAGTTTTTAATTTTTTGATCATGAAAAAGAATGTCGTTCTATTTACTGCGGTTATAAGCATCTTAGCTTGTGACAAAATAGACAACCCCATCCCAACAGATTTAGGGACCCAAGCCTTATGCAATAGTGAGTTCCCAGAATTGGTTAGCAGCGCACCGAAAAGGGTGCTCCTAGAAGATTATACCGGACACACCTGCGGGAATTGTCCTGGAGCAGCGCTTACAGCCAAACAATTAGAAAAAGATTACCCGGGAAGAGTTTTTGCTCTAGCTGTGCATGCAGGAAGTTTTGCAGACCCACTTCCTCCACAGGCTAAAAAGTTCTTAAGCGACTTTAGAACCCCGGCATCGCAGCAATGGGATGATTTTTTTGAGATCTCTGTAAATGGAAATCCAAATGGAATGGTTAACCGCAAGGGCGAAGACGCTGTCTGGTATAAATTTCCAGGAGAGTGGTTTTCTGAGGTTCAAGCTTCTTTAGGCCAGCAAGCCGATTTGGAATTGAACCTTGCGGCATCACTTTCCGATTCTATTTGTGCAACGGCCTTCATTCAACCCTTGAGAATTTTGGGTAACGATCTCTCTATAAGCATTGTACTGATGGAGGACAGCGTTGTAGATTGGCAGAAAAACTACGAAAACGGTGGAGATCCAAATTACCCTTATGGGGATGTAGAGAATTACGTCCACAATCATGTTTTACGAAAAAACTTCAACGGAATTTTTGGTTCTGCTCTCCAATTACAGGAAGTAGGAACAGATTCCATCGTTCCAGTAGGGTATAAAATTGCTATAGACAGCACGTGGAACACCGAGAATCTTTCCGTACTCGGATTCGTATTTAGAACTGACACCAAGGAAGTACTACAGGTGAATAAAGCAAAAGTATCGAGAGATTAAATGTGCTAAGTTCCCCTTTAGCCCCACCTAACGAACCCAATATTGCGCTTTAAGCCGTGATATTGGGTTCTTTTTATTGCAGAGCCTGCAAATAGTTCATTAAAAATTTCTTCGGTTAATTCCTCCCATTCCCCTTTTGCTAAAGCTAAAAGACCGGCTCTGGGCTCTAGCTCTGGCAAGCTTAAAGGTTTTCTAAAGCGATTCCACGGGCACACATCCTGGCAAACATCGCAGCCAAAAATCCAGTTATCCATTTTTCCCTTAAACTCCTCTGGAATTTTATCCTTCAATTCTATGGTTAGGTAGGATATGCATTTGCTTGCATCTACCTGGTATGGAGATAAGGCATCGGTAGGGCAAGCATCAATGCACTTGGTACAAGAGCCGCAAAAATCGTTTATCGGACTGTCGGGTACCAGGTCCAGGTCTAAAATGAGTTCGGAAATAAAAAAGTAGGACCCTATGGATCGGGAGATCAAATTGCTGTGCTTTCCAATCCAGCCCAATCCAGATTTTTTTGCCCAGGCTTTGTCCATAACCGGAGCAGAATCCACAAAGATTCTCCCATCTACTTCGCCTATTTCCTCCTGAATTTCCTGATAAAACTGCTTCAACTTTTTCTTGATCACCTTATGGTAATCTCTGCCGTAAGCGTATTTGGAGATTTTATAGGTAGCCCGCTCATTTTGCTTTTGTTCTGGGTAGTAATTGAGCAACAAACTGACCACCGATTTTGCGCCTGGAACAAGGATTCTAGGATCTAAGCGCTTATCGAAATTGCGCTCCATATAATCCATCTTGCCGTGCAAACCTCTTTTTAGCCAAGTTTCCAGGTCTTTGGCCTCATTTTCCAGAAAATCAGCTTTAGATATCCCGCAAAAATCAAAACCCAACTTGAGCGCAATTTCCCGTATTATTTCAGTATGCCGAATAATACTCGAGGACATTAGAACAAGGATAACTCGTCTTTTCCACCCGGGATTTTCCCAAAATGCTTATAGGTTTTCTCTGTGGCTTTTCTCCCTCTTGGGGTTCTAATCAGAAATCCTTCCTGGATTAAAAATGGCTCGTAAACTTCTTCAATGGTTCCTGCCTGCTCCCCAACCGCTGTTGCAATAGTGGTTAAACCAACCGGTCCACCACTAAATTTTTCCAGAATTGTGAGTAGAATTTTGCAATCCATTTCATCCAAGCCATAGCTATCTACATTTAAGGCATTTAAAGCCAGAATAGTGATATCCAAATCAATGGCACCGCTTCCCTTTACCTGGGCAAAATCCCTAACCCTTCTTAAAAGAGCATTGGCAATACGCGGGGTCCCTCTTGATCTTCCAGCTATTTCTACAGCAGCAGCACCATCTATTTCCACATCCAAAATGGTGGCAGAACGTGCTATGATTTTCTTTAAAATATCGGGACCGTAATACTGCAGCCTGGAATTAATACCAAAGCGTGCTCGCAAAGGAGAGGTTAACAGTCCACTTCTCGTTGTGGCGCCAATTAAAGTGAAGGGGTTAAGATTAATTTGAACCGTCCTTGCACTTGGGCCAGCATCAATAACCAAATCTATTTTAAAGTCCTCCATTGCCGAGTAGAGGTACTCTTCAACGATAGGATTTAATCGATGAATCTCATCAATAAAAAGTACATCGTAGCTTTCCAAATTGGTAAGAAGGCCTGCCAAATCTCCCGGTTTATCCAAAACTGGACCTGAGGTGGTTTTTATTTCCACCCCCATTTCATTGGCTATGATGTTTGCTAAAGTGGTTTTCCCCAAACCAGGTGGGCCATGAAGTAAAACATGATCCAGCGCCTCCTTGCGTTTTTTGGCTGCTTGCACAAAAACCCTCAGGTTA
>JBMYJC010000103.1:0-4367 GCA_049594055.1 Luteibaculum sp.
AAATATTCCAATGGTAATTCCCAGTAGCGAAAGAAATGACCTCAGTTTGTTTAGGATCAGGCCCTGATAAGCAAAAACCCAACTTTCTTTAAGGAGCTTCAGTAAAATCATGACGTCAAATATCTGCTTATTGCTTTAAACCACTGTAACCGGTCGTCAAATCTTAGTTAAAAAAATATGGATTTGCGTGTAAAAAGCGCTGTAATAAACAAGCTCGGAAATTGGCTATGTACAAGGGAAAGAGTAATATTGCACTATTTTTCCACGAGCCCATGTCAAAAGTAAAACCGATCCGTTCGGCATTAATTTCTGTCTACTATAAAGAAGGTTTAGAAGATATTATTGAATTACTGCGCGAACACGATGTGGCCATTTACTCTACAGGAGGAACCCAAGAGTTTATTGAGGAGAATGGCGTGGATGTCATTCCCGTTGAAAGTTTAACTGCATATCCCTCAATTTTTGGTGGCCGCGTTAAAACCTTGCACCCAAAAATCTTTGGTGGAATTTTAGCACGCCGTGATCATGATACGGATACCGAGGAAATGCAGCGCTACGAAATTCCGGAGATTGATTTGGTGATTGTGGATCTGTACCCATTTGAAGAAACCGTACGTACTACGGAACAGGAAAGCGACATCATTGAAAAGATAGATATAGGAGGAATAAGCCTCATCCGAGGTGCTGCCAAAAACTTTAAAGATGTTGCAGTGGTTGCTTCCAGAAATCAGTACGCCACACTCATAGAGATCCTAAAGAAAAACAAGGGAGGTACCAGCATAGACGATCGCAAACAATTGGCTAAACAGGCCTTTGATGTAAGCTCTAATTACGATACAGCCATTTTTAACTGGTTTGATAACGGAGAACAAACGGGTTTAAAAGTGAGTAGCACTGGCCAAAAAGTATTGCGTTACGGTGAAAATCCCCACCAGAATGCCAGCTATTATGGAGATTTATCTGCTTGTTTTGAGCAATTAAACGGTAAAGACCTATCCTACAATAACTTGCTGGATCTAGACGCTGCACTTTCCTTAATGGAAGATTTTAAAGGCAGTGAACCCACTTTTGCAATTATCAAACACAATAACGCCTGTGGTTTTGCACAGCGCGCCACAACCTTAGATGCCTGGAAAGATGCCTTAGCTGGTGATCCGGTTTCTGCTTTTGGTGGAATATTAGCCACCAATCAAAAGATAGATATTCAGACAGCCGAGGAAATTAACAAGCTCTTTTTCGAGATTTTGTCAGCCCCTGCATACGAGCCAGAGGCCTTAGAATTATTAAAATCCAAGAAAAACAGAATCATCCTCCAGACTAAAAACTTTTTTAAACCTAGCCAGCAACTTCGTTCCGTTTTAAATGGATATTTGGTTCAGGATTACGATGCTATAGCGGATAAAAAAGAGTCTTTTGAGACCGTAACCAAGAAAGCTCCTAGCGCTTATGAGTTGGAGGATTTAGAATTTGCCAACCTATTGGTTAAAAATACCAAGAGCAACGCAATAGTGTTAGCTAAAGGAAAGCAGTTATTGGCCAGTGGAACAGGACAAACCAGTAGAGTAGATGCTTTACAACAGGCTATTCACAAAGCCAAGAGCTTCAATTTTGATTTGAATGGGGCGGTTATGGCCTCCGATGCTTTTTTTCCTTTTCCAGATTGTGTAGAAATAGCACATAAAGCTGGAATTACGGCTGTTATTCAACCGGGAGGAAGCATTAAAGATCAATTGTCGATAGATTATTGTAACGAAAATAACCTGGCGATGGTGTTTACCGGAAATCGTCACTTTAAACATTAAGCAGAACCAAAATGGGTTGGAAGAATTTATTTACGCAGGAAATAGCCATTGACTTAGGTACTGCAAATACCTTGATCATTTATCAAGATAAGGTTGTTGTGGATGAACCCTCCATTGTTGCGCAAGACAGAGCGACTTCTAAGGTGATTGCCATAGGAAAGCAAGCGCAAAAAATGCACGGTAAAACCCACGAGAACATCAAAACCGTGCGTCCCTTAAAAGACGGTGTAATTGCAGATTTCTACGCTGCAGAGCACATGATTCGCGGTTTTATTAAAATGATTTACACGGGTGGGCGCCTTTTTACTCCTGCTTTACGCATGGTAATTTGCATTCCATCTGGTATTACCGAGGTTGAGAAAAGAGCCGTTAAAGACTCTGCTGAGCACGCTGGTGCAAAAGAAGTGTACATGATACACGAGCCTATGGCCGCTGCAGTAGGTATAGGGATTGACGTTGAAGAACCCATGGGGAACATGATCATCGATATAGGTGGTGGAACCTCAGAGATTGCGGTAATTGCCCTGGGCGGTATTGTAGCAGATAAATCCATTCGTGTTGCTGGAGATGAGTTTACTAGCGACATTGAGGAATATATGCGCAGACAGCACAACATTTTAATTGGGGAGAGAACTGCAGAGCAAATTAAGATAGAGGTTGGAGCGGCATTGGACCAACTAGACAGCCCACCAGAGGATTATGCCGTTCGCGGTAGAGATTTAATGACTGGAGTTCCAAAGGAGATCATGGTTTCCTATTCCGAAATAGCTCATGCTCTGGACAAGAGTATCTCTAAGATTGAGGAAGCGATTTTAACCGCCCTGGAGATGACTCCACCTGAGCTATCAGCGGATATTTACAAAACAGGGATTTATCTGGCTGGTGGAGGTTCAATGCTTCGCGGCTTGGACAAGCGTATTTCTCAAAAGACCAAACTTCCCGTTCATATTGCAGATGATCCGTTAAGAGCGGTTGCACGCGGTACGGGTATTGCCCTAAAGAACATCGATAAATTTAAATTCTTGATCAGAGACTAAGTTAGAGCCGGCTCATGCGCAACGTATTCGCTTTTTTCTACAGAATTCGTGCGGAAATTTTATTTGCCGGCTTGCTGATGCTTTGTTTTATTGCCCTTTTTAGAAGTAACCCATTACAGCGGGCGGCTATAGCCAAAAGCACGGCTAATATAACTGGTGGGATCTACGATGTAAAAGCCAATTTTACTTCCTACCTCAATTTGCGCGAGGAGAATAAAAAGCTCAATAGTCGATTGATTGAGCTACAGCGAAAGTCAAAACAGAACTTCGATGTAATTCCTTCCTCCCAGTTCGAGGTGCGAGATACTTTGTACAATCAACTGTACCTTTTCAAATCTGCTGAAGTAATTAACAGTACCATTAATAGGCCAAGAAATACCCTAACCATTAACCGCGGTAGAAACCACGGTATTCAGATTGGGGATGGAGTTTTTTCCTCGGGTGGAGCCGTAGGAGTTGTTACTCAGGTTTCTGACATTTACAGTTTGGTAATGCCCATCATAAACAACCAGTATACTGCAAGTGTAGAGATTGAAGGAAAAGGCTTTTTTGGTTTGTTAAAATGGGATGGTAACAACCCTAAGATTGCTACCATTTATGACATGGCAGATTATGCCGATGTGTACCTGGGAGATGAGGTTATTACACGTGGCGCATCTGCCATTTATCCCCGGGGTTTGCTGGTGGGATATGTATCCGATATCCAGCGTGAACCCGCTTTAGGCCAAATTACGGTGAAAGTATTGCTGAGTGTGGACTTTGCTTCCCTACGTCAAGTGCAGGTAGTAAGTCATATTTATCGCGATGAAATCTATCAATTAGAACGGGAATAATGTTTTCAGAAATCCTTAAAATATTACTCCGCTGTTCACTCCTTATTTTGGTGCAGATCTGGATTTTAGACCAGGTGGTATTAGCCGGTACCTGGATCGTATTTTTTATTTATCCCCTGGCTATCATAAAACTCCCCATTCGCTATAGCACAGTAAGCTGTTTATTGATTGGTTTTTTGGTGGGCTTTAGCGTTGATCTTTTCACTGGTACCTATGGCTTAAATGCTTCTGCAGGCTTGCTTTTAGGGTATATCCGGCCAAGAATTATTCATTTTATCACCCCCCGGGAAGATATTGAGCAACAAGCGGTTCCAAGTAATTACTACCCGGGTTTGCGCTGGTTTATCTTATTTACGTTTGTACTTTTTATGGTACACAGCTTTTGGTTTTTTAATGTGTCTCAATTTAAGCTAGCCGGCTTTTTTAGGATTCAACTTCGCGCTTTGTTGAGTGGATTTTTTAGTTTTTTCCTGGCTATGCTGATAGAAATTCTGTTTACCAACAAAAAACGTAGAATGTAATTCGATGCTGAGCTCATCCAGACGTGCGGTTCTTGTAGTTCTTTTTCTGGTCATCGGAATCATTTTTATCATTCGGCTTTTTACCCTGCAGGTTTTGGATAATGATTTTAAGATTCAGGCCGCCAACATGTCTGAGCGCAGGGTTATTCAGTATCCCGCCCGGGGTATTATTTC
>JBMYJC010000103.1:4377-6658 GCA_049594055.1 Luteibaculum sp.
GACCGAAATGGGGAGGAATTGGTAACCAATGCACCCGTTTATGATCTCATGGTGGTTCCGCGCGAAATGCGGGAAATGGATACTACCCTGTTTTGCAAATTGGTTGGAATTGCAAAAGAGGATTTTAATAAACGCATAGCCGAGGCAAAGGAATATTCATATCGGAAACCTTCTGTATTTGAGAAACAAATCCCCGCTGGCGATTATGGAAAAATAGCCGAGCAATTGTATCAGTTTCCGGGCTTTTTTGGACAGAGCAGAACCTTGCGTACATACCCCTACCGAATAGCGGCTCATGTTTTGGGTTATGTGGGAGAGGTTTCGCCTGGAATGTTGGATGAGAACCCATATTACCGCAAGGGAGATTACATTGGATACAACGGAATAGAGAAATTTTACGAACCCGTTTTACGCGGAAGAAGAGGTGTGCGTTATGTAGTGGTAGATGTCCACAACAACACGCAAGGTGCATACAAAGGTGGCGCCTACGATACGCTTCCGGTTTCTGGAGAAAACATTCAGTTAACCCTGGATGCTGAGTTACAGAAATACGCAGAGGATTTATTAGTTGGAAAGCGTGGAGCTGTGGTGGCCATTGAACCCGAAACGGGCGAAATTTTAGCTTTGGCAAACAACCCCAAATACGACCCTAACCTGCTAATTGGCCGGGTGCGATCTGCCAATTACAACAAAATGTTGCGCGATACATTAAAGCCCCTGTTTAACCGGGCATTAATGGCTCGCTATCCACCCGGTTCTACCTTTAAGTTAATTAATGGTCTTATTGGATTAGAAGAGGGGGTAATTGATGCAGAAACGCGATACAGTTGCCGGCAGGGATACTATTTTAATGGGGGGAAGGTGGGATGCCATGCCCATTCCAGCCCAGTCTCCTTTTTATACTCGGTTACAACGAGCTGCAACGCGTATTACTGCAACGTCTTTAAGAACCTCATGGATTTGGGAGATGAGACCGAGAAAAATTACAAACGCTGGCGTTCCTACCTTACAGAATTTGGTTTAGGGAAAAAACTAGGGGTGGATTTACCCTCAGAAAACTCAGGGTTTATACCAGAAACCTCATACTACGATAAATTCTATGGCAGAAACAGGTGGAAAGGCTTAACCATTATTTCTCTGGCAATTGGGCAAGGAGAGATTGGTGTTTCTCCGCTGCAAATGGCCAATATGTGCGCAACCATCGCGAATAGAGGGCACTATTTTACTCCCCACCTCATTAAATCCTTTCAGAGTAGCCCAGATTCTTTGCCTCCGCAATACAGGGTTAAAAATAAGGTGGATATAGATTCTGTTTATTGGGAAATGGTTGTGGAGGGAATGGCTAATGTTGTGGAGCGTGGAACGGGTAGAAGGGCTTACATCTCCAAGGAAATTTCTGTTTGTGGAAAAACGGGAACGGCACAGAACCCGCACGGAAAGGATCACTCAATTTTTATTGCATTTGCGCCTAAAGACAATCCTAAAATTGCCGTGGCGGTTTACGTAGAAAACGTTGGTTTTGGTTCTACCTGGGCAGCGCCCATTGCCAGCTTGGTTATTGAGAAATACCTTACCGGGCAAATTACTAGAGCAGAGATGGAGCAACGCATGTTTGAAGCCGATTTATTGTGATAGAAAATCGTAGAAATAAGATTTGGTCTAACCTAGACTGGCCGCTGATCTCCATTGTGATGTTAATGGCATTTTTTGGTTGGATAAATATTTATGCTGCCAACTACAATCCAGATTATCCAAATATTTTTTCGCTCAATCAGGAATACGGTAAACAAGGAATTTGGTTAGTGATAGCTTTGGTTATTGGCTTTCTGGTGCTTTTAACTGATGGTTTTATTTTCCTTCGAACCGCTCCTTTCATTTATATCTTATTCACCTTACTTCTGGGTTTAGTATTGTTGGTTGGAAAGGAGGTCAACGGGGCTAAGTCCTGGTTTGGAATTGGATCTTTTGGAATTCAGCCCGCAGAGTTCGCCAAGATTGCAACCTGCTTATTTCTGGCCAACCTACTAAGTGATATTGGCAGCAACCCCAGCCGCTTTTTCTTCCTGAAAATTGGGGCCATGATTGCTATTCCAGCCGCATTAATTCTCTTGCAACCCGATACTGGAACGGCTATAGTTTTTAGTGCCTTTGTTTTGGTTTTGTATCGGGAAAGGTTGGTTGGTAACATTATTTTCTCGGCCTTTTTAGCCTTGTTTATAGCCGTTTTGGTGCTCATCATGCAGCACAATACATACAATTTGCCCTTTATGGGTATACCAGT
>JBMYJC010000104.1:0-6643 GCA_049594055.1 Luteibaculum sp.
AATTGATTGGCTCTTTCAAAAAGTTGTTGGTAGGTCCAACTGGAATTTTCTCCAAAAAGGCAGGCTTTGTGCCCACTACCTTTTAGCACATGGTGGTCCAAAAGCCTGTGAACTGCATTCAAACTTTCTGGGTGATGAAAAATAGGGTCATTCAATAAAATGTCGGGCAGCCACTTCGCTTGGGGGAGATTGTTCTCAACAAAAGGATCGGGATAGGATTGCATGAGATTAGGATTTAAATGGGGGTTTTTAATTCTACCTATTCATTTTTTATGACTCTCGGGTTTAAGGGATTTTTTCATGTTCTCTAGCATAAGTCTTTCATAGGATTTTTGCTTTTGCCATTGCGAAACAGCACGATTGTAGGGTTGAGGAACATCATCGGGCGAGATTCCCTCATAAGCTTGGGCATCTCTAACAAATCCAGCATTGATTAACAAAGGCTTACCAAGTGCCACGAGGTCTGCATTGCCGTTTAGCAATAGGGTGTTGATTTGATCAATTTCGGTTATTTCACCAGCGGTAATAGTCGCAATGTCCAGCTCATTTCTAATCATATCTGCAAAGGAGCTTTGCCACAATCTACCACGCGGGATATTTTCATTTTTCACGGTATTGCCGGTTGAAACATTAATTATATCTGCGCCCGCCTCTTTAAAAGCCTTGGCTGTTGCAAGCACATCCTCCTGGCTAATACCACCTGGAGCCCAATCGCAGGCTGAAATTCTTACGGATATTGGTTTTTCTAAAGGAAATGCTTCGCGAATTGCTTTAAAAACCCTAATCGGGAATTTTAATCGGTTGCCAATGCTTCCGCCGTATTCATCCTTTCTTTGGTTTGTTAAGGGGGACAAGAAAGAGGCCAATAAAAATCCGTGATGGGCCTGCAGTTCTAACATATCGAACCCAGCCTCTTCTGCGTTTTTTGCTGCCTGAACAAATGCGAGTTCTACCTCTTTCATTTGCTGTTCATTCATTTCTCCAGGAACAGGATATTCTTCAGAGAAAGCAATGGCGGAGGCCGAGAGTAGATTATATCCTCCTTCCAATCTGCATTTTCTTCCCGCATGGCCCAGTTGCATCCCAATTTTACTGGAGCTGTGCTGGTGGATAAAATCTACAATTTCTTTCCAGGCCTTGATTTGCTCCCGGGTGTATATACCCGCACATCTACTGGTTATTCGCGCGGAATCCGTTACGGCAGTCATTTCGGTAAAAATTAATCCGACTCCTCCCGTTGCACGACCTCCGTAATGCACTAAATGCCAGTGGTTTACAATTCCATTTTGTGCTTTGTACTGTCCCATAGGAGACATAATAATTCGGTTGGATAGCCTTAGTTTACCTAACTGGAAAGGGGAAAATGCAGCGGATCTAGTAGTAGATTTTTCCAAGCTTAAAAACTCGTCTAAAACTTGATCTGTAAACGATTTATCTCTAATCCTTAGGTTCTCGTAGCTCACCTTTTTAGAGCGCGTCATTACACCAAACGCAAAACGATAAAATGGATGCTTTATATGGCGATCCATAGTTTCGAACCAATGTAGAGAAACGTCTGCTGCTTGCTGAATACGCTCTACTGTTTTTCTTCTGTTTTGTTCATAAGATAGAAAGGCTTCTTGAGGAGTGGAATTTTCTACAATGGCATCTGAAAGGGCGATAGCACTCTCCATGGCGAGCTTGGTGCCGGAGCCAATAGAGAAATGAGCCGTTGCTTTTGCATCCCCCAGCAGAACGATGTTGTTATAAAACCATTTTTTATTGCTTACCCGTGGAAATTGCCTCCAATGAGATTTATTGGTGATGAGCGAGTGACCGTCCAATTCTTCCGCAAATATTTGCTCCAATTTCGCGGTGGTATCCGCTTCATTATATGTGTCAAAGCCCCAGTTATTAAAGGTTTCTGGACTGCATTCAAAGATCCAGGTGCTCATACCCTCTTCGTATTGATAGGTGTGTGCAACCATTGCTCCATGCTGGGTATTTTTAAACCAATAGGTAAATGCATCCAAGGGTCGGGTAGAGCCCATCCAAACAAATCGGTTGCGCTGCATGATTACCTCGGTGCCGAATTCGGGTGCCAGTTGCTCCCTGATTTTACTTCCTATACCATCTGCTGCTACTACAATGTGGTAAGCATCTTGGAGAGCACTAAAGTTTGTTTGTTCACTTTCAAAATGAAGTTTTACTCCTTCGTCCTGGCAACGCTGATGTAGAAGCTGTAGAAGGGTTTTTCTAGAGCACCCACAAAAACCGTTTCCTGTAATACGGACGCGCTGTGAGTCTCGAACTATATCTAGATCATCCCAATAGGCAAAATGGCTTCTTATAAGCTCATAGGAATCTGGATCCCGAGTAAGGAATTCGCTAAGGGTTTCATCAGAGAAGACCACACCGAAACCGAAGCTATCATCGGCTTTATTGCGCTCAAAAACTTCAATTTCCCAATTTGGCTTAGCCTTTTTGGTTAGAATGGAAAAGTATAAGCCTCCGGGACCTCCGCCAACTACTGCGATCTTCATTTAGTACAAGCTTTTAATTACAGGGTTTTTTGTTTTCTACTGCGTCTATGTGGTTCATTTATTCGGTTGGAAAGGTATTAAAACACATAGGCACATAGGGTCACATAGTTTTTAGAGTGTCCTATGTTTTCTTCTGTGTCTATGTGGTTCATTTTTTTTGATTTTCTGAACACATAGTCAAATAGGGGTTTTTATTCGGGTAAGGCTCTAAATATTTCATTTACAAATGTTTTTTGGCCATCGTTGAAAATGTTTTGGCAGTTGAAGTTGATCAGTATTCCTTTTGGAGCATTGAGCAAATTCATGTAGGTAAGAAGTTGCGCTTCGAATAAGGGATGCATTGCTTCAACAGCTTTTAGTTCTACCACAATTTGGTTTTCAATAAATAAGTCGCATCTAAATTCAGTCTCTAGGTGTAAGCCCTTATAGGTTAATGGCACCTTCAATTCCGAAATAAACTTAACCTCTTCCAGTCTCAATTCCTCTTCCAGACATCGGTGGTACACACTTTCCAGTAAACCAGGTCCTAATGCTTTGTGCACTTCAATGGCTGCCCCAACAATTTTGTAGGTTAAGCTATTTAGGTATGACTTGGTTACCTGCATTATCAATTTTTTTCATGTGTTCTATAGGTTAGATTTTTCTAAACACATAGTCACATAGGTGCACATAGGGTTTAAGTTTTCTATGTTTTTCTACAGTGTCTATGTGGTTTCTCATTTTATCGGTTGGATGGTTTCTAAACACATAGTCACATAGGGTTTATGTTTTCTATGTTTTCTATTGTGTCTATGTGGTTTTTCATTTTGTATCGGGTTTATTGTTTCTAAACACATAGGCACATAGGTTCACATAGGGTTTATGTTTTCTATGTTTTCTACAGTGTCTATGTGGTTTTTCATTTTGTATCAGCTTTTTATTTCCTACACAGAGCTCAGAGGGCTCGTTTAATGGAGAATATTTCCCCGAGCTTGCAATAATTAGATCCTGCCAATCGAGCTACTGGGCGGTATCTCTCCAAATTAATTCGGTTTCTATCATCCAGAATCTCATCGGCAATGTGCATCATCAAAATCCTTCCAATCACAATGCAAGCTCCGCCATTCTTGTGGTCTTCCAAAAAATAATGGTGAACCATTTCGCACTCAAAATTCACGGGGCTTTCCTTAACCCTTTTCGGTTTTATTAGGCTAGATTCTATGGCGGTAAGACCCGCCAATGCAAATTCATCCACCTCCGGATCCGCAGGGGCAGAAGTGGTATTCATCTTTTCCACCAGTTCTTCGGTTGCGATGTTGGCCACAAATTGTTTGTTAGCCAACACATTGTTTAAAGTGTCTTTGTTTTTGTTACCAGTTCTTACGGTACTAAACATTACATGAGGAGGGTCTTCTCCAACGGCATTAAAAAATGAGAAAGGGGCCAGGTTATTGATGCCCTTGTCATCAATGGTAGAAATCCATCCAATGGGGCGGGGAATTACTGTACCCGTTAGCAATTTATATAGGGTGGATGAGTCCGTTTCCTTAGTATCAAAGGTCATAGGGGCCGAGCTTGCAAAATTATTGTTGGAGAAAACTAAATAATTCCCTGTGGATTGAATGCCAAGGCCAGGCTTATTTTAATTAGCCTCCTTTGCAAGCTAAAATTGGGAATCCACTTTTAAGGGTTTATTAATTCCAGGTCGGCTCTGCGGGGTCTTCTTCTTAATCCAAATCTGCAGCACCTACGCAAATAACAAACTCACCTTTGGGCGGATTTTTTTCAAAATGAGTGGCCAATTCACTTAAACTGCCTTGTAAATGCTCTTCAAACTTCTTGGTGATTTCTCTGGAAACCCCTGCCCTTCGATCGCCCAATATTTCAAGCATTTGTTTTAAGGATTTCACAATACGGTGTGGAGATTCGTAAAAAACCAGGGTGCAATCTAGTTGGGACAAATATTCCAAACGTTTTACTCTACCTTTTTTATGGGGCAAAAAACCATTGAAATAAAAACTGTTGCAGGGCAATCCGCTTGCTACAAGGGCGGGGATGAACGCCACTGGACCCGGTAATACCTCCACCTTAATTCCAGCCTCATTGCAGGCGGCAACCAGTAGATATCCTGGATCTGAAATACCGGGTGTGCCAGCATCAGAAATCAAGCCCAGGGTTTCGCCATTCAACAGGTGCTCAACTACCTGTTCGGTTTTAAAATGTTCGTTGTGTGAGTGGTAGGCAATAAGTGGTTTGGATATACCGAGTAGCTGGAGCAGTTTACCCGCATTGCGTGTGTCTTCTGCTAAAATTTTATCTACGCCATTCAGGGTTTCCCTCACCCGGTCACTAACATCCCCTAAGTTTCCAATGGGAGTGGGAATTAGTATCAGTTTACCTTGGCTCATGGGATATTGCGGATAAAATTCTCAAGCAAAATTAGCATGTCATCGTAGCGGGTTAGGGGCAGGGTAGCAGCTTTATCCTGAATATCATGGTATGCTGTAATTCCACCCAACGTATAGATAAAAAACGCGGGGACCCCTTTTTTCGAAAACCAGTAATGGTCTGAGTTTGCCGCCTCTCCCCGCAATTTAATTTGAGGCAATGGCTTTTCTAAAGAATCATTTAAGGACTGTAAAACCTTGGTGTAATCTTCAAAAATGCTGCCGTTCACAATGGTAAATCCATCGTCTCCAGTTCCCAGTAAATCAAGGTTAAGTACAAAAGCAATCTGGTTGAGGGGAATGACTTCCTTATCCGTAAAGAATTTGGATCCTAAAAGTCCCAATTCTTCCCCAGCAAAAAACATGGGTATAACGGAGTATTCGGGTGGATTTTCTTTTAATATACCCGCCAAATTAAGCACCATGGCTGTTCCAGAGGCGTTGTCATTAGCTCCTGGTACAAAAACATTTTCATCCATTCCACCCAAGTGATCATAATGGGCAGAAAGAATCACGTAGCGATCAGGATTTTTGGTTCCGCGAATAAATCCAGCAACATTCTTACTGCGATAGTCTAAGAGCTGATTATTTACTCGAATACTTGCGGGTTTCTTTGTTTTTAGCTTCTTAGCCGCTATCTCCAGGATGGGATAAGTTGTACTTCTGGTTGAGGCTCCCCAAGTAAGTTTTTCATAGCCATAAATTAACAAAGGGTAGCCCTGGCTGAGGATCATTTTGTAGAGCTCGCCATTCTCCGATTGGTCTAGCTCTTCCTTGTTAATGGCCAGTGCAAATTTTCCTTCTGGCTTTGTGGCAAGCAGATCTTTTACAAACGACTCCTCCAGTTTTTGGGGAATGGAGATGGGATAAATTGGGATTTCCCCATCAAAAGATCCACTCATGGCATTGGGGATAAAATCCTTGCCCAATTCGAGTTGTTTACCGCCAATAGATAGTTTAGTGTTGCCCGTAAAAACGTTGGCTTTGTGGTCAAAAGGCTGGAAATAACTATACCCAAAAAAGGGGTCAATGCCTTTTAATTTCAACTCGTTTTGAAGGTATTCGGCCGCTTTATTAACCCCGTCTTTTGCATAGCCTCGTCCAAAAAAATAAGGGCTGCAAAGGGTGTCGATGTAATTTCGTGCAATTTCTTTTTGGCCCCATGCAGTTTGGCAAATGAAAAGGGCCGCAAAACAATAAACTAAGATTCTATGCATGTTAAGCCTAGTTGAGGTATCTGCGTTCTACTAAATCCATAAAGGCCAATACATGCTTATTTTCTTCGTCCCAATCGTAGTTAGGAACAAGCTCGCCTTTTACTTTGGTTAAAGCCTGTTTGTAGGATTCGCAATTATTGAGTTCTTGAATAACCTGATGGAAATGGTCGGCATTTTGATTAAACAACTCGTTGATAAACAGGTATTTCTGATTTATCCCAATGGCCTTTGGAAGGTCGGATATTGGGGTTTTCTTAAGCTTATCATTTAATGTAGTACCCTGTTTATCTGCCAGTCTTTGGTTAATGCTAGTTTCATTCTGTTCCGCCTTTATTGGCGCTTTAGGTTCTTCCGCTTTTTCCAGAATTGGTTCGGCTATAACGGGGGCTTCTTTCGGTTCTTCTTTTTTAGTGCTCTTGTTTAGAGAATCTGTATCTATCTTAAAATGAACCTTTTCCGTGTCTGGAGATTCTTTTTT